>NZ_CP024310.1:1500000-1702817 GCF_002944405.1 Sinorhizobium fredii
AATAGACGTCATAAGCCGACCGGAAGCTCACCCGACCCCAGAACACCTCGCCGATTACGCCGCTGTCGATTGCGGCCCTGGCGGCCCGGATCGGCGACTGCCAGCGGAAATTCTCGTGCACCATCATAGGCACGCCCGTCGCGGCACAGGCGGCGACCATCGCCTTGGCGTCTTCCATCGTCGGCGCGATCGGCTTTTGGCAGATCGTCGGAATGCCGTTCAGCGCTGCAATCTCGACCAGCGGCCGGTGGCTTCTGACGGTCGTCGCAATATCGACGAAATCAAAGCCGCCATCGGCAAACAGATCCTCGGCCGAAGTATAGCGCCGCGTGACGCCGAACTCTTCGCCGACCGCCCTAAGCCGTGCCGGATCGCGGTCGCAGATGGCGACGATCCGCGCCCCCTCGGTGTCGCGCCAGCCATGCATCTGGTTGACCGCGAAAAACCCGCAGCCGATCAGGGCGCCCTTCAGAATTGCCATTCAGTCAACCTTTCTTCGCAAGCTGCATCAGCGTCACCTGCTGCTGCAGCCGGCGTTGCGCCTGGTCCACCACGACCGCGACGATGATGACAATGCCCTTGATGACCATCTGCCAGAAGGACGAGATGCCCATCATGACGAGGCCATCGGACAGGATGCCGATGACGAAGGCACCGATGATGGTGCCGCCGATCGTGCCGCGGCCGCCGGACATGGAGGTGCCGCCAAGAACGGCTGCGGCGATGGCGTTGAGCTCGAAGGAATTGCCTGTCGCAGGATGCGAGGCCATCAGTTCCGAGGAAATAACCAGGCCGACGATCGCCGCGCAGAAGCCGGAGAACATATAGACGAATATCTTCACGCGATCGACGCGGATGCCGGACATGCGGGCGGCCCGCTCGTTGCCGCCGACCGCGAAGATGTGGCGGCCGATCGGCGTGTACTTGGCGACGTAAGCGGCGGCGAGCGCCACGACGATGAGGATCCAGATCGACACCGGCAGGCCGAGAAGCCGGCCGGAGCCCAAGAAGGCGAAGCCGGTCGTCGACAGTTCCGGCTTGCCGACGAGGTTCGGGAAGGTCTGGCCGTCGGAGGAAAGCAGCGCGAAACCGCGCGCCACATAAAGCGTGCCGAGCGTTGCGATGAACGGCGCGACGTTCAGCTTGGTGATCAGCAGGCCGTTGATCGCACCGATCAGGATGCCGACGGCGAGCGTGATCAGACACACCTCGAAGACATTGAAATAAATCGTGTAGCCGAACTGCAGGTCGATGCCGTTGAGGATCAGCCCGCCGGCCACCATGCCGCAGAGCCCGACGATCGACCCGACGGAGAGGTCGATGCCGCCGGTGATGATCACGAAGGTCATGCCCATGGCGAGGAAGGCATTGAGCGCCACGTGCTTTGACATCAGGATAAGGTTGGCGGTCGACAGGAAGTTCGGCGCGAAGACCGAGAAGAAGGCGATCACCGCGAAGAGCGCGATGAACGTCCTGAGCTTCATTAGCGTCAGCAGCAGAGAGCCGTTCGGAGCTTCCGCAGCGTTGGTGGTGGTCGTTGCCGCTGTCATCAGGCGTGTTCCCTTGTCGTCTTGTGGCCTTCGGCCGAAGCCTTCACGATCAACTCTTCCGTCGCCTCGGCGCGGTCGATGACAGTGACGAGCCGTCCATTGCTCATGACGGCGATGCGGTCGGAGAGCGCCATCACCTCTTCGAGGTCGGAGGTGGAAAACAGGATCGCCAGACCCTCGCCTGCCAGCCGCCGCATGGTGCGGAAGACGTCCGCCTTGGCCCCGACGTCGATGCCGCGGCTCGGCTCGTCCATCATAAGCACCTTCGGCCGGGTCATCAGCGCCTTTCCGATGACCACCTTCTGCTGGTTGCCGCCCGACATCGACGTGACCTCGAAATCGGGATTGGGCGCCTTGATGGAAAGATCGCCGATGGCCGCCTTGATCGCCGCCCGCTCCTTGTCGCCGACGATATGGAAGCCGAAGCGCAGGAAGCGCTCAAGGCTCGCCAGTGTCAGATTGCTGGCGATCGACAGCGCCTGCACCAGCCCTTCGCGCTGGCGGTCCTCCGGGATTAACGCCAGGCCGCGCCGGATCCGGTCGGAAGTATCGCATGTGGAAACATCGGCGCCGCCGACATGGACGCGTCCGGTCGAATGCGGATGCTGGCCGATGACGCATTCGAAGAATTCGCTTCGGCCGGCACCCATCAGCCCGTAGATGCCGAGCACTTCACCGGCCCGCACCGAGATCGACATATGGTCGACGGCAAGGCCGCCGGTGCGGCGCGGCAGGCAGATGTCCTCGGCGCGGAAAACGTCTTCACCGAGGCGGTGATCGACCGACTTGGCGAAATCCTTCGCGTCCGAACCGATCATCGAGCGGACGATCCACTTCGTGTCGATGTCCCTGACCATGGCATGACCGGTGATCTGGCCATCGCGCAAGACCGTGATGTAATCGCCGATCCGCATCAGCTCTTCGAGGCGGTGGGAGATATAGACGATCGCCACCCCTTGCGCCTTCAATTCGCGGATGACCTTGAAGAGCACATCGACCTCGGCCGCCGAAAGCGCCGAGGTCGGCTCGTCAAGAATGAGGATACGGGTATCGAGCGAGATCGCCTTGGCGATTTCCACCAGCTGCTGCTGACCGATCGGCAGGTCTTCGACGAACGTCTCGGCATCGATGCCCGCATCGAGCCGATCGAGGAACTCGGTGGCTTTCGCGACCTGGGCACGATGATCGATGCCACGCAGGCCGCGCCTGATTTCGCGCGTAGCGAAGATGTTTTCGGCGACCGAGAGATTGCCGAAGAGATTAAGTTCCTGGAACACCATGCCGATGCCGTGGCGCTGGGCATCGCCGGGCGAGTGGAATTCGACCTCCTCGCCGTCGAGCAGGATGCGGCCGAGCGACGGCTTTTCGACGCCGGCGATGATGCGCATCAGCGTCGACTTGCCGGCGCCGTTCTCGCCGACGAGCACGTTCACCGCCCCGCGCCTGAGCGCCAGGTTGGCGTGGCGCACGGCGACGATACCGGAATAGACCTTGGTGACGTCCTCGAGGCGCAGAACGCAATCGTCGTTCTCGGGCGGGTGCAAGCTCATCCACTCACCGTCAGCTGCGCCGGCACGAACGACGGCAGCTGCCCCTTGGCGGGCTGCGGATAGGCGCCGATCGCCTCGAGCTTCCTGCCGACGAGCTGATCGCGCGTGAGCTTTTCGAGCACAAGGCCGTTCACATGTGTGTTGAAGGCCTTGCCGTACTGGGCCCACTCGATCTGGTTCTTGAATTCGTTGAAGTTGACGAAGTCGAGGCTGTCGCGGATCGCCGTGCCGCGGATCGCCGGGCCGATCTGGACACGCGCATCCGCCTTGCCGTCGCCATCGGCGTCAACCTCCACATAGGCCGAGCGCGATTTCGTCTCCGCCTTGATGATGGTGCCCGAAAGCCGCGCGGCGAAGGTCCAGGGGCTGCTTCCCTGCTTCTCCTTATGTCCGTATTTGGCGCCGGCCGCATCTGCGTCGCTTGCCGCGAGCGAGGCGACCTCCGAGAACGGCCCCGCTTTCCTGTCGAGATAGGGCACGACCTTGCTGTCCCATATCTCAGCGACCATCCGATCCGGATCGAAGCCGCCGGAAGCGGATTGCGCCGTCTCTTCGGCCGTCGGCGTCCTGATGATCTTGCAGCCCGCGAGAGCCATCATCACCGCAAGGAATATGACGGACGCGCCCCTTGTACTTGGCATCGAAAGCTACTCCATAGCCCCTGCGACGCGGCTGGACCGCGTCGCAGGTCAGGAAGAGGGTCAATTGGTGAGCGCGAAGGTTTCGAGCTGGTCGGCGTTCTCGCTGTTGATCAGTACGCAGTCCATCAGCTGCTTTTCTTCCGCCGGCTTCTTGCCGGTGGTGATGAACTCATGCGCCTGCTGGACCGCCATCTGCGCCTGGGCGTAAGCCGGCTGCAGCACGGTCGCCTTGATGCCGCCGGACTTGATCGAGTCGCGCACGTCGTTGGAGCCGTCGAAGCCGACGACGATGACGTCCTTGCGGCCGGCGGCCTGCAGCGCGGCGATCGCGCCCATGGCCATCGTGTCGTTGCCGGAGATGACGCCCTTGATGTCGGGATTGGCCTGCAGGATGGTTTCCATCTTGCTGTAGGCCTCGGTCTGGCTCCAGTTTGCCGATTGCTGCGCCACCATCTTCAGCTCCGGATATTCGTCGATGACATCGTGGTAGCCCTTCGAGCGGATGCCGGCATTGAGATCGGATTCGCGGCCGAGCAGTTCGACATAGTTGCCGGATTCGCCCATCAGCCTGACGAATTCCTCGGCGCCGAGCTGGGCACCCTGATAGTTGTTGGAGACGATCTGCGAGACGGCAACGCCGGTGGCGTTGATTTCTCGGTCGATCAGGAAGGACGGCACGCCGGCATCCTTGGCCTTCTGTACGGCGGCTATCGAGGCTTCCGAGCCGGCATTGTCGAGGATGATCGCCTTGGCACCGCGGCCGATCGCCGTGTCGATCAGCTGCGATTGCTTGTTGGCGTCGTCGTCATGGACGAGCACGAGCGTCTCGTAGCCGAGCTCCTTTGCCTTTGTTTCGGCGCCGACCGCCTCGGCCTTGAAGAACGGGTTGTCATGCGACGGCGTGATGATCGCGATGAGGTCGGCCGCGTAGGCCGGAATGGCGGACCCTGCCGCCAGGAAGGCCGCAAAGGCGGCCACGGTCATTCTGCGTGTCAGTTTCATCGGTTCTTCCTCCCAGGTTGAAAACGGCCGGAGTTGCCCTCCGGTTTCTGCAGATCAGGTGATGCGACGGATGCTGTCGGCGATTTCCTGCGGCTCGAAGACGCGCTTCCAGTCATCGCGCATCAGCATCGGCTTGCCGAACTCGATCGCCTTGTTGCAGGCATCGGAGAACACGCCCTCGACCTCTTCGAAGATCACGGCGCCGAGCACGTTCATGTGGCCGAGCAAGAAGTCGCGCGCCGCCTCTTTCGGCACGCCGCGGGCGACGCATTCGTCCATCGCCTCGCGCATGACGACGAGCAGCGAGGCACAGACCGTTTCCGACAGGCCGGGCTCGAGCAGCGCCATCTGCTCGACGGTGACGCGATGCGAGCGCATCACCGGCGCCCAGATGATCCTGGCGATCTCCTCGCCCTTGGCGTAATCCGCCTCCGGTCCCTGCATCAGCGCCGAGACGATGTGCTGCTTGGCGGCAATGCCGCCGAAATGATCCTTGCGTGCCGCAAGCTCGGTCTCGTCGTTGAAGATCGGCGGATGGCAGGGGTGAGTGACAAAATAGGTGAGGTCATCGCGCCGCGGCAGATGACCGGCAAAGGGTGCGGCCGCGTCGAGGACGACGAGCATCGTACCTGGCTTTAGCCTCTCGGCGATGCCGGCCGCCACCTTGCCGATCGCCGTGTCCGGCACCGCAAGGATTATGACTTCCGCACCGTCGAGAGCAGTATCGAGAGAGACCGTCTCGAGCCCCACCTCCCTTGCCAGCCGCGCTTTGCCGATCTCGCTCACCTCGACGTGACGCACGTCGAAGCGCGATCCCTTCAGGTTCTTGGCCAGTCGGCAGCCCATCTTGCCGCCGGCACCCAACAAGGCAATCGAAGTCATCTATATCTCCCGCATCATGTTGCCGAAGCGATAACGCAGCTGGTATGATGAGTCAATGAGCATATCAGCGGAAATATTTACCTGCCCTTGCAATTCTTGCCTAATCCTGCAGGACTCAAATGAATGTGATAACGAAATGATTTGACATCCGCCGCAAGAGAGGCGACAGACCGCCCATGAAAGAGGCCATCAGTCAGCGACAGCGCCTACGCGAGGAAACCGCGCCGCTTCGTCGGCGCATCCTCGACGAGCTGGCGCAGCTCCCCTGGGATGGTCTGCGCTACAGCCACACAATCCCCGGGCTTTCGCTTTATCGGGTCGTCGAGCCAGCCGGGCCCTTCTCCGCCGTCTATGAGCCTAGCCTTTCGCTGATCATCCAGGGAAGCAAGCGCGTTCATGTCGGCAACCAGACCCTCCTTTACGACGAGTCCTGCTTTTTCCTGACGGCTCTGGGGCTTCCGGCGACCGGGCAGATCTGCGAGGCGAGCCTTGACGAGCCCTATGTTGCGGCGTCGCTCCGGCTCGACCTCGAGAAGCTTCGCCGGATCATCACCGATCACGACCTGCACCCGGTGGGGCCACCGGAACGCGACCTTGTCGGCGTCGCCGTCGGCGCCGCGACGCCGGAGCTGTTTGACGCCTTTCTGAGGCTGATTTCGCTTGCGAAGGCTGCGGTGGACATCCCATTCCTGTCCAATCACATCCATAACGAAATCCTCTACCGGCTGCTCACCGGCGAGCAAGGCGCGCGGCTCAGGCGCTTTGCCCTTGCCGGCACCAACAGCAACCGCGTCGCCCGGGCGATCGCCTGGCTCAAGGAGAACTACGCCCGACCGCTGCGCGTCGAAGATCTAGCGGAGGTCGCCAATATGGGCGTATCGACGCTGCACCACCATTTTCGCGCCATGACCGCCATGAGCCCGCTGCAGTTCCAGAAGCATCTGCGCCTGCACCATGCGCGGGAACTGATGCTGTCGCAATCGCTCGACGCGGCAACCGCCGCGCTCAGGGTTGGATATGAGAGCCCGACCCAGTTCAGCCGTGAATATCGGCGCGCCTTCGGCCACCCGCCGCTGCGCGATATCAAGGCAATCCTGAACTCCAACGACGCTGCCAGCCGAGATTCGATCGGCTAGCGCCGCAGAGGCGCAGACGGCCGATGATCACGATCTCGTCACCGCGACAGGAATAGGCAATAATCCGACAGGATCGAATCTACCGGGCGAAAGGCCGGTCTTCTAAGGTGCGGCCGCAGTCTGGCGAATGGCTGCGGCGCGCGGGCAGGCATATCTGCACCTATTTTGAGGCCCCCGCGCCTCAACGCGAGGAGAACACCATGGCAATTGTGACTATCAACGGCGTCGAGCACTCGGTCGACGCCGCGGCGGATATGCCGCTTCTTTGGGTGATCCGTGATCTGGTCGGGCTGACGGGCACGAAATTCGGCTGCGGCATGGCTCAATGCGGTGCTTGCACCGTCTATGTCGATGGTTCGCCGGTCCGCTCCTGTCAGACATTCATCGGCGACATCGAAGGGGCTAAGGTCACCACCATCGAGGGCCTGAAGGGCAAGGTCGCCGAAACGGTCCAGTCCGTCTGGGCCGATCTCGACGTTCCGCAATGCGGCTACTGTCAGTCCGGCCAGATCATGTCGGCAACGGACCTGTTGGCCAACAACCCGAAGCCAAGCGACGAAGACATCGACGCCGCCATGTCGGGCAATCTCTGTCGTTGTGCCACCTACCATCGAATCCGTGCCGGCATTCACGAAGCCGCAAAGCGCCTGGAGGCCTGAGACATGATCCCCAAACTGATGCAATCGATCACCCTCCCTGCCGGACGGGTCGAGGCGTCCCGGCGGCAGTTCCTCATCGGTGCATTCGCAGCCGGCACCGGCATCGCCGTCGGCTTTCATCTCCTGCGCGCAACCCCGGCGACAGCGGGCGAGACGCCATCGGCAGAAGGCGCGCATTCCTTTTCGCCCTACCTGACCATCGACGGCGACGGAAAGGTGACCGTCCTCTCCTCCCAGTTCGAAATGGGACAAGGCTCCTATAACGGCATCGCCACACTGGTGGCGGAAGAACTCGACGCCGACTGGTCGACCATCGACGTGAGGGGAGCTTCCGGCGATGTCAAGGCTTACGGCAATGTCGCCTTTGGTGGCACGATGCAGGGCACCGGAGGCTCGACCTCCATGGTAACCTCATGGGAGCGCTACCGTAAGGCCGGTGCCGCGGCCCGGGCGATGCTCGTCGCCGCCGCGGCGTCCGAGTGGGGCGTCGAGGCGGCGGAGATCACCGTCGAGAAGGGCGTTCTCTCCCATCCCTCCGGTAAGAGCGGCGGCTTCGGCACCTTCGCCGCCAAGGCGGCGACGCTGCCGGTTCCCACCGACGTCAAACTCAAGCAGCCGGGCGACTGGAAGTTGATCGGCAATTCCGAGTTGAAGCGTTTCGACAGCGCCCGCAAAGCGAACGGCACGGAGCAGTACACGATCGACGTCAAGCTTCCCGGGCTGCTGACCGCGGTGATGATCCATCCGCCGCTGTTCGGCGCCAAGGCGAAGTCCTTCGATGCGTCGGCCGCACGCGCCGTCAACGGCGTGGTCGATGTCGTCGAAACACCGCGTGGCGTCGCAGTGGTCGGCGAAAACATGTGGGCGGCGATCAAGGGGCGCGAGGCAGTCACCGTCGCCTGGGACGAGACGGCGGCGGAAAAGCGCGGTACCCAGCAGATTATGTCTGCCTACCGCGATCTGGCAAAGAAGGGCCCGGTAGCGCTCGCGCGCGAGGACGGCGACGCCGAAGCTGAATTCGCCAAGGCCGCCAAGGTCCTCGAGGCGAACTTCGAATTTCCCTACCTGGCGCATGCGGCGATGGAACCGCTGAACGCGGTCGCACGCATGAACGAAGACGGCACGCTGGAGATCTGGGGCGGGCATCAGTTCACCGATGTCTACCAGAAGCTCGCCGGCGACGCGGCCGGGATCGCTCCCGAGAAGGTACGCCTGCACGTCATGAAGACCGGCGGTAGCTTTGGCCGGCGGGCCGTATTCGACGGCGATGTCATCGTCGAAGCCGTGCACGTCGCCAAAGCCATCGGTTTCCGTGCGCCGGTCAAGATGCAGTGGACGCGTGAGGACGACATGCGGGCGGGCCGCTATCGGCCCGCCTATGTGCACAGCCTCAAGGCCGGTATCGACGACAGCGGGAAACTCGTGGCCTGGAACAATCACATCGTCGGTCAATCCATAGTGGCAAAGACGGCGTTCGAGGGCATGGTCAAAAACGGCGTCGACCCGACCTCCGTCGAGGGAGCAAGCAATCTTCCCTACGTCATTCCCAACCAGACGGTCGGCCTGACGAGCACGGAGGTTGGCGTTCCGGTTCTATGGTGGCGCTCCGTCGGCTCGACGCACACGGCGTTCGCGGCCGAAACCTTCCTCGACGAAGTTGCCGAGGCGGCGGGACGCGATCCCGTAGAATTCCGTCTGTCGATGCTTGAGCCCGACTCGCGTCACGCAACTGTGCTCAAGCTGGCGGCGGAAAAGGCCGAGTGGGAGAAGCCCTTGCCTCAGGGCCGCTTTCGGGGCGTCGCGCTTGCCGAAAGCTTCGGCTCGGTGGTCGCTCAGATCGCGGAGGTCTCGACCGACGGCAATGGCCAGATCAAGGTCGAACGCGTGGTCGCCGCCGTCGACTGCGGTCTGGCGGTCAACCCGGACCAGGTCCGCGCCCAGGTGGAGGGCGGCATCGGCTTCGGCCTTGGCGCCATATTGGGCGAGGAAGTCACGCTGACGGACGGCCAGGTCGATCAGGGCAACTTCGATATGTATACGCCGCTGAGGATCGATGCGATGCCGAAGGTCGAGGTCCACATCGTCGCCTCCGCCAACCCGCCGTCGGGCATCGGCGAGCCTGGCGTGCCGCCGATCGGCCCTGCCGTCGCCAATGCCGCCTATAAGGCGCTCGGCAAACGGCTGCGCGTCATGCCGTTCTCGAAATCGCTGAACGCGTGAACTTGGTTGCCCGGTCGGCTCTGGCCGGCCGGGCAAGAGGCAATCGCATCCCGCCGGACGTACGGCGCTGCAGCTAGTTCACCGCGACGACCTTGCCGGCCGAATCGAGCCGGCACCGGATTCGCGCCTGGCGGACCTGGATGCTGTTCTCACCCGCATAGTCTATGCTGACAACGAGCGGGGCCGTGAGCGCCCCGCTGCGATGCCGGAGCAGGGAACCGGCGCTTGCCGCACGCACACGCACGCCGCCGAGGGGCGAGGCAGCCGACGCTATTGCCTTTTGGCAGGCTCGAACGACGCTTTTGGGGGTCCCCGGAACCGCTGCGATCGTCAACGGCAGGCGTATGGGATAACCCCATTCGCCGCGCTCATGGGCGGACTTCTTCTTCAGCGGCCAAAGGATGCGTGGCAGAACGATGGATGTTCGCGCGTTCTTTGTCGGCGCAATGGAGATGATCCTGCCACCACCGCTGCTGGCCCCTGCGGTCAAGCCTCCGCTGGACGTCCGGGTCCCGGATCCGGGACCAGACGCAGACCCGGAACCGGGACCCGCGGCCGAACCGCCTGAAACCGCGCCGGAAGCGGGAGCTGTTCCCGCACCGCTCGACGAGCCGGCATTCGAGCCGGCACCCACCGACAGACCGCCACTTTTGTTGCCGAGATTGCCGCCAACCCCAAGGCTGGCGCCTCCGCTTCTGTTGAGCGAGGTTCCGGCCTTTGCTCCACCTACCCCTTTGACGCCGGCGCCGACCCCTGCCGAGACGCCGTTCTTATCGACCCCCACCTCGGCGCCGACGCCGACCGGGCCGACTGTTGCGTTAAGGCCTAAGGCATGAGCAGGGCCGATCGCGATTGCGATCAGGACTGTGGCAGCTAGGTACTTGCGCATAATCCGGTTCCTCATTTTGGGGCGGGTAGCCCTTGAATAGCTCGCCACCTCTTCTATCAGCGGCCACGGACCTGCGGCCGCGTGGGGAGCAGTTCCTCGGGAAGCGCAAGCGTCACCGATTGAACCGATCGCGTTGGCTTGCCGAGTTCCACCTTGCGGACTTCCACCGAGCCACCGCGCTTGCGCGCGACGGGCTTGACACGTGGATTGGCGCGATCGCCGGCGCCTGCCTTCCGTCTCTGTTCCACGCTTGCCGCGGGGCGTTGAGCTTCCCGCTTCGGAAGCTCGAGCTCGCTACGCTCCACCGCCGCCAAGCTCAGCGCCAATTGCTTCCTTGCCGCGTCGCGTTCCTGGCGCGCGGTTTCGAGATCGCGCGCCAGCGATCTCGCCTTCTCGCGCTCCAGGCCAAGCGCCTCGCCAGCCCGGCTTGCCGTAGCCTCGGCGACCCTTCCGGCTTGTCCGGCTTGCAATGCGGCCTCTTTTGCGGCCTGCAGCTCGGCACGAGCTTGCAATGTGGATTGGCGAAGAAGGGCGAGTTCCCGTTCCTGGGCGGCAAGCTTGCGCCCCTTCTCGTCGAGGACCCGACTGGCATCGCTCAGCGCTGCCTCCGCGGCATCGCGCGCCCTGAGCGCTGCAGCCTTCGACCGGATCGCGCCGGCTGTCTTGGTCTGCAGACGCTCAACCTCGCGCTGCGCCATCGCCCGGTCGCGGGCGAGCCCCTCGGCACTCCGGCGCTCGTTCTCGAGAGCTCGTTCCTGGTCGGCCGCCATCGCGGCAGCCTTGCGCGCCTGTGCGCCTGCCTCGTCGGCGGCACGCCGCATCGCGTCGAGGTCGCCTCTCGCCGCCGCCAAATCGCGACGGAGACTGTCCTCGCGCTGACGACCTGCGAGCAGCGCGCCCCTTTTGATCGCGTCGATCTCCTTGTGCGCCGCGAGAAGCTTCTCCTCCAGGGCCGCGCGTTCGCGCGCGGCCACTTCAGCGGCCTGCTTTGCGGCTTGCAGCTCGGCACGCGCCTGCAAGGCCGATTGGCGTAGGAGGGCGAGTTCCCGTTCCTGGGCGGCAAGCTTGCGCCGCTCGTCGTCGAGGACCCCCCGGGCATTGGTCAGCGATGTCTCCGCGGCATCGCGCGCCCTCAGCGCGGCAGCCTTTGATCGGATTTCTCCGGCCGTCTTGATCTGCAGACGCTCGATCTCCCGCTGCGCCAGCTCCCGCTCGCGCGCGAGCCCTTCGCCCCTCCGGCGCTGGTTCTCAAGAGCTCGTTCCTGAGCGGCCGCCATGGCGGCAGCCTCGCGCGCCTGCGTTCCGGCGTCGTCGGCGGCATGCCGCATTGCGTCAAGGCCGCCTCTCAGCGCCGCCAGCTCGTGGCGGAGACTGGCCTCGCGCTGACGCCCGGCCAGCAGCGCACCGCTCTTGATCGCGTCGATTTCCTTGCGCGCCGCGAGAAGCTTTGCCTTCAGGGCGGCGCGTTCGGCGCGTTCGCGCGCCGCCACTTCCCGAGCCTCGTTGGCGTCTGCCACCGCGGCTTCCCAATCTCGCGCCGCCTTCGCCTGTTGCTGCAGTTGAATCTTCAATGCCCCGACATCGGCCCGGGCGGCGTGGAGTTCCTGTGCCAGGGTGGCAGCCCGTCGACGCTCTGTAACGAGGCGGCGATAGTGCCGCATGGCGGCGTCACGCGCAGCCTGACGTGCCGCGCGCGCTTCTCTGCGAGCCTCTTGGAGATCCATGCGAAGAGCCGCCAGTTCACCAAGCACCGTTTCACCCCTGGACCGTTCCGGTTGTTGCGATTGCGCCGACTGAGCTGCGCGTTGCCACCCTGCAGGCGGAACCGCCGCGACATTGGTCGTCGCCAGCGATGGCGGCATTTCGGGCGCCGACATCCGTCGCTGGACCTTCGTGACCGGACGCTGATCGCTGCCGCTTCGGACCTGCAGGCGATCGGTTATCAGCTTGGCCAGTTCATTCTCGGAGAGACCTGCCGCGGGCAGGCGTCCGATGCCCGGAAGTTCGAGCGTTCCGCCTGTCCCGATCGTGAACGTGTCGTTCAGCAACGTACCCTCGGCTACCCCGCCAAGCAAGGCATGCCATCCGGAAACGCTGATCTCGACCGTGTCTTGCGGAGCAAGCCTGGCGTCGGGCGCCGTCTCGCCTTTTGCGGGAACTCCAAGGAGCAGGAAGAGGCAGAACGGAACTATTCGGAGTGTGGCCCTAAGTGATGCCCGGCGGGGTACAGCGCTCTCGCACGGCGCCTGCGACCTGTTTACGCGATCCATGACTGACCCTTCCGGACATGCGCGCCTGGCAAGCCAGTCATGGCGCACAGCGCTTATGATCTGCAAACATAACGTTCAGGGTAACAAAGCTGTTTCGCGGCGGTGAGGTTGAAATTGGGTTAGCGGCATCCGCCAATATCCTTAGCCCGTGCTCACAACCTGACCGGGCTACTCCGTTTGGATGTACAGGGCTTCCACCTTCGCCGTGAGAGTGAAGCGGTCAGAGCAAGGGGACCCGGGCAGGCGTGCCCGATCAGGACGAAGACGGTCGGTTTCGCTCGCGCCAGGAAGCCGGGCTGAGGCAGGTCACGCGTCGGAATTCCCGGTTGAAGTTCGACTTCGTCTGGAACCCGGACTCGAGCATCGCGGCGGTGACTGACATGTCGGTCTCCCGCAGCATCCGGCAGGCTTCGGCAATCCGGAAATCGTTGATGTATTGGGAGACGTTCTTCTGCGCCAGGCGATTGACTGCTCCGGATATCTGCCGGGCCGGCACGCCAGCGCGCCGCGCCAGCCGCGACAAGGTCAGGTTTTCGTCCCGAGACAATCGCTGCTCGGTAAGCAAATGATCGACCCGATCCAGGACCTCGCGATCCTTAGCCGCCAGCGATGCGGTATTATCACTTTTTGCCGGCAATGCGGGGAGCGGCCGCGCACGCGCTGCGACATCTGCGGTAAAGCCGAGGAAAAGCAGTTCGAGAAGACTTGCGTTGCTGACGATCAGAGCGGCATTGGCGCCTTTTGCCCACTGGAAGTCGAGGAAGATCGCGAGGTCGAACAGGGCCGAAACACAGAGCGCCGCGGCGGCGACCAGGAGGGCGCGATGTGCCTGTTGGGCGCCGTCGAGACGCGCTTCGTCCAAGGCGTCGGGGCCTGTGCGGCCGAGGTTCAGCAGCGCCAGAGCGTAGCCGACGAATAGGACGATCAACGCACCGTCGACCAGAGCCGGCGCAAGCAACATCAGCGCAATCATCCCAAGTGGCGGCGCGGCGTGAAGCCAACGGGCACCCCTTGCCCCGGCCTCCTCCCCGTGGATCAGGCAGCGGAAGCTCGCCAGCACCAGCGGCGGCAGGCAACTCGCCAGCAAGGGCAGCACGTAGCGTAGAGCCGTGATGTCATAACCCCACCGCAGGCCGACGATGATCGATTGCACGGAGCACAGGCAGAGCAGCACCAGGAACGGCCGAAGGCCTTTGTGCGGCTCGTTGCGCAGCATCGCCACAAGAAGGATCAGGAGCAGCAGGGCGACGACGAACGGCAGCGGGAGGAAAATCAAGTTCTGTCCTTCGAGGATGGCTATCGACGGTCGAATGTTGACCCAGATCGCGATTCGGGACGACCTGAATCATGATCGAGGAAGCGGAGAAGCCGGGCACGCGCAATCATTCGCAGGTCCCTTGAACCTAGCGAGATTTCCCATGATTTTTTCCCGCATCCTGGCAGCCCTTTTCTTCTGCGCGCTTTTTGCCGTACCCTGCCATGCAATCGAAACCGGCGTGCGCGAATTAAGCCTTGCCTCTCCCGAGGGCGGGCGTCGTCTTCAGGTCACCGTCTGGTATCCCGCCGAACCTGGCGGCAAAGCCGTTCTGGTGGGCGACAACCAGGTCTTCAAGGGCGCGCCGGCGCTGTCGGAAGCGCCGCTCCTCGAGGGCCGCTACCCGCTGGTCGTGATGTCGCACGGTTCCGGCGGCCGCATCCAGGGCATGAGCTGGCTCGCCGCGCAACTGGCCAGGGCCGGATTTGTCGTCGCCGGTCCCAATCATCCCGGTACGACCAGCGGCAACTCAACCCCCGCCGACACGCCGAAGCTGTGGGAGCGCACGCATGATTTATCCTTTGTGATCGACAGGCTGACGACCGATCCGCTCTGGAGCGGCGCTATAGACAAGGGCCGCATCGGCGTTATCGGCTTCTCGCTCGGAGGCGCGGCCGCCATGGAGATCGCCGGTGCCCGGGCAAACCTCGAAGCCTATGCGCGCTACTGCGATACCTACCAGACGTGGGATTGCGCCTGGTATGCAGGCGGTCAAGGCTACGTCGACGACAAAGCGATCACGGTCGACAAGGTCGACCTGCGCAAGATCGACCGGGCGCGCTTCGAACGATCGAACCTCGACCGGCGCATCAAGTCCGCCGTCCTGATCGACCCGGGCCTCGCGCAGGCCTATGACGCACAAAGCCTGAAGGAGATCGCCATCCCGATGAATTTCATCAATCTCGGCAGCGCCGGAACCATTCCCGCAGCGGTGATCGCCTCCGGGCTGGCGGCGCTGTCTCCGCATGGCTCCTACGCCACGGTCGCGCAGGCCGACCATTTCAGTTTCCTGCCCGAGTGCAAGGAGGGTGGGGCCGAGCTCTTGAAGTCGTTTGGAGAGGTCGAACCAATTTGTGACGACGGCAGCGGACGGTCCCGGGCGGATATTCATTCCGAGTTGATCATTCTCGTACGGGAAGCTTTGCTGCGGACCCTCAAAGAGCGTTCGTGAGGTCAGAGCCGCCGGTCATCGAAGCGATGGACGGCGGCTCCTGCTAGTGGGCTGCGGGCGGCGAAGATGCTGCCGGCGGGGCTCTCCTTGGCGGTATCGGTCGGGCGCAAGGAGGTGACGAAGAGCGTCCGCCGATCCGGGCCGGCGAAGCAGGGCATGGTGGGCGCGGGTACAGGAAACAGATGCGCCTTGATCAGCCGGCCTTCCGGGGAAAAGCAATTGATGACGCCGGCCGAGACGCCGGCGCTCCAGTAGTTGCCGTCGGCATCGGTCGCCGCGCCGTCCGGCCGTCCGCGTCCCTCGTCGAGATCCGCCAGCCGCTTGCGGCCGGAGAGTTCGCCGGTCGCCGGATCGAACCGCCAGCGGTCGATCCAGGGCCCGCGCGAATCGGAGTGGAACAGGACGGTGCCATCAGCGCTCCAGGCAAGCCCGTTCGAGCAGATGATATTTTCTACCTTGCACTCGACGGCGCCTGCGGGCGTCACGCGATAAAGCGAGGCGATCGGCCGCCGGTCGACAGCGACCTCGTGCATGGTGCCGACCCAGAAGGCGCCGTCCGGCCCCACCTTGCCGTCGTTCAGGCGCGTATGTGGCCTCTCTGGCTCGATCTCGGCAATTTTGCGGACGATCGCGCCGCTTCCCGGATCGAACAGCACGACCCGGTCGCGCTGCGCCAGGACGAGACGGCCGGACCGTGCGAGCCCGAGGCTGCAGGCGCCGCCTTCCAAAGACCACTCGGTGTGATCGGCCCCGGAAAGATCGGCTCGGTGAAGGGTGCCGTGACCGACGTCGACGAAGAACAGGCAGTTCCGGCGCTCGTCATAGACGGGGCTCTCGGCCACGGCGCAACGCAGGTCCAGCACGCATTCAAATGTTAGGTCGAAAGACATGTTCGCACCACGCTCTGACGCCCGGCATTTTTCGGAACGCCGTGCGAACCGACTATCTAGAGGAATTCATGAGATCTACCTCTCCCGCTTTTCTTTAACATTGCTCTTGCCCCGCCTCAACTTGTAAATTAAAAATACAGGAAATCGGCCAGGGAGATTTCCATGAAAACGACGCCCGTCACTGTCGCCGACCTCGGCGCTTCCGTCCTCTCGGTGCCGCCTCTGGCGCGTGACGCGCAGGGCGTGCCGAGCAAGGCGGAAAATCGCCGGCAGGTGGACTGGCTGCGCTCGGGCGGCGTGACGACTTATCTCTATGGCGGCAACGCCAATCTCTACAATTTCGGCGTCATGGATTTCGGCCGGCTGCTCGACATGCTCGAGGAGATCGCGCCGGCCGACGGCTGGATGATCCCGTCGATCGGCGCCGATTTCGGCAAGGCGGCCGACCAGGCGGCCATCCTGCGAGACCGCGCCTTTCCGACGGCCATGGTCCTGCCGCTCTCCTTTCCGGCAACGCCGACAGGGCTGGCCTCCGGCTTCGCAAAGCTTGCCGACATCGGCGGCCGGCCGCTGATCGCCTATATCAAGAATGACGGCTTCATGCAGGCTTCCGACGTCGCCCGCCTGTTTCGCGACGGCGCCATCACTGCTTTGAAATATGCGGTCGTGCGTCCGGAGCCGAAGAACGACCCTTATCTCGCCGATATCCTCGACGCCGTAGGCTCCGGCGAGCGCATCGTCAGCGGCATCGGCGAGCGGCCGGCGATCGACCACATGGAAATGGGCCTGGCGGCCTTCACATCCGGCTCGGTCTGCGTCGCCCCGCATCTGTCGACAGCGATCCTGAAGGCGGGCCGCGAGGGTCGGTTCGCCGAGGCAAGGGCCCTTCGCGAAAGCTTCCTACCGCTCGAGGATCTCCGCGACGCCCACTCGCCGATCCGCGTTCTGCACGAGGCGGTGCGGCTCGCCGGCATCTGCGAAGCGGGACCGATCGGCGACTTCCTCACCAATCTCGACGGCGCCGAACAGCTCGAGGCGATCGGCAAGGCAGCGCGCGAGCTGAGAGCCAGGAGCGAGGCGGCGGCCGCGCCACGGCTGTCGGCGAGCGCCTGACGAACAATCGGCAATGGCCCTTGCCCCACCCCCCTCTGGCCTGCCGGACATCTTCCCCATAAGGCGGGAGATCGACTCGTGGCAAGGCCACCGCTTCAACAGAACGGCTTCGGCCATGCAGCGCCTCTTTATGGGTGCATCGGTCGTGCCCCACGCGCGCTCCCCCCTTGCGGGGGAAATGGCCGGCAGGCCAGAGGGGGTCAGACCGTCCGCGACGGACAACGCGGAACTTCGACTACAGGTCGCCGTAGGAGCCGGTGACGCGGGCGCGCGATTCGGTCAGGTGATAGCGCATGTGGAGGCGCGCGAGGTCGGCGTTCTGGCTGGAGATCGCCAGGAAGATCTTGCGGTGCTCCTCGAGCACCCGGCGCCGCCTATCGTCCGAGCCTTGCCGCGTGAGGCCGAGCGCCATGCGCATCGAGCCGCTCATGATGTCGCGCAGGTCCTGCAGCAGCCGCGGGAAAAGCTCGTTTCCCGCGGCTGCGGCGACGGTGAGGTGAAAGGCGAAATCCTCCTCCCAGCCCGTCTCGCCACGCTGGAAGGCCATTTCGAGCGCTTGAAGCGCCTCGCCGATCTGGTTGAGCTGCGCCTTGGTGCGCCGCATCGCGGCCAGCCCGGCGCATTCGGTCTCGAGCGCCAGGCGCGGCTCGAATGCCCTCAGATAGCTGGCGATCTCCGCCGAGGCGGCAAAGTCGGTCAGCTTGTTGGAAGGCCGCGACTTGACGAAAGTGCCTATCCCCTGACGCGACACCACCAGCCCGTCCGCCTGCAGCCGCATCAGCGCCTCGCGGACGACTGGCCGGGAGACCTGGAAGTCGCTGCAGATGCGCGCCTCGGAGGGCAGCTTCGCGCCCTCGACCAGTTGGCCGCTGGTGATCTGCTCGAGGATCTGGCCGTAAAGCACGTCGGCGAGGCGTTCGCGCCGCGCCGGTTTCAGTTTCAACGATACGTCGTTCAATAGCTTGGTCTCGCCTGTCATCTTTCTGAACAGGTCTAATTTAGCCGAGCCGATGGGGAATGCAAAGGAGGCCGCCGATGACCAAACGCAAGCACCCGGAAGATCTTAGGAGCTTCCGCTGGTTTGGCGCCAAGGACCTGCGATCCTTCGGGCACCGCTCGCGGCTCTACCAGATGGGCTATGACCAGCAGGAAATCGCCGCCAAGCCTGTTATCGCGATTATCAACACCTGGAGCGACATCAACCCCTGCCACGCGCATCTGCGCGCCCGCGCCGACGAGGTCAGGCGCGGCGTCTGGCAGGCCGGCGGCTTCCCGGTCGAGCTGCCGGCCATGTCGCTCGCCGAGACCTATGTGAAGCCGACGACGATGCTCTACCGCAACTTCCTCGCCATGGAAGTGGAGGAGCTCATCCGTTCGCATCCGGTCGACGGCGTCGTCCTGCTCGCCGGCTGCGACAAGACCACGCCGGCGACGATCATGGGGGCGATCCAGGTCGACCTGCCGACGATCTTCGTGCCGGCCGGGCCGATGCTGCGCGGCAATTATCGCGGCCAGGCGCTCGGATCCGGCTCGGATGTCTGGAAATACTGGGCCGAGAAGGAGGCCGGCCAGATCACCGAGCTGCAATGGAACGAGATGGAGCGCGGCATCGCCCGTTCCTACGGCACCTGCATGACGATGGGCACCGCCTCGACGATGACGGCGCTCGCCGATACGCTCGGCCTCTGTCTTCCCGGCGCCTCCGCCATTCCCGCCTCGGATGCCGGCCATTCGCGTATGGCGGCGCTTTCCGGGGCCCGCATCGTCGAGATGGTCTTCGAGGATCTGAAGCCCTCCGACATCCTGACCGCCAACGCCTTCGAGAATGCGCTGGCGGTGCATATGGCGATGGCCGGCTCGACCAACGCGATGATCCATCTGATCGCCATGGCGCGGCGGTGCGGCGTCCAGCTGAGCTTGGAAGATTTCGACCGCATGTCGGAAAAGGTGCCGGTGCTCTGCAACATCCGCCCGACCGGCGCATTCCTGATGGAGGATTTCTATTACGCGGGGGGTTTGCTGGCGCTCTGGAAACGGCTGGAGCCGCTGCTCAACCTCAAAGAACGCAACGTCGTCGGCACGCTTGGCAGCGCGATCGAGCGTGCCGAGGTTCACCTGCCCGAGGTGATCCGGCCGCTCGACAACCCGGTCGCCGGCCGCGGCGGCACGGCGATCCTCAAGGGCAATCTCGCGCCCGACGGCTGCGTGATGAAACCGGCCGCCGCCGACCCCGCGCTGCTCAAGCATCGCGGCCCGGCGCTCGTTTTCGATGATTACGACACCATGATGCGGGCGGTGAACGACGAGGATCTCGACGTCACCGCCGAGTCGGTGATGATCCTGCGCAATGCCGGCCCGGTCGGCGGGCCGGGCATGCCCGAATGGGGCATGCTGCCGATCCCGAAGAAACTCTTGAAACAGGGCGTGCGCGACATGGTGAGGATTTCCGATGCGCGGATGAGCGGCACCAGCTATGGCGCCTGCATCCTGCATGTGGCGCCGGAATCCTATGTCGGCGGGCCGCTGGCGGCGGTCCGCAACGGCGACATGATCGCCCTCGACGTCGCCGGGCGGACGCTGACCCTCGAGGTCGAGGCGGCCGAGATCGAACGCCGGCTTTCGGAATGGCGGCCGCCGGAGCGCGACTATTCGCGCGGCTATCTGAAGATGCATGCCGAACACATCCAGCAGGCGCCGGAGGGCTGCGACTTCACCTTCCTGCAGTCGCCCCACAAGCTGCCCGAGCCGGAGATTCATTGAGGCAATACCGATGATCAAACGACTTCTGGTGACGGGCGCCGGCGGCCGCCTCGGGCATCTTCTGCGCGAGCCGCTGAAAGGATCGGCGGAGATCCTGCGCCTCTCCGACATCGTTGACATCTCTCCTTCCCGTCCGGGCGAGGAAGTGGTGCGATGCGACCTCGCCGATCGTGCGGCGGTCGATACACTGGCGCGCGACTGCGACATGATCCTGCATCTCGGAGCGATCTCGGGCGAAGCGAGCTTCGACGCGCTGATTCAGGCGAATTTCCTCGGCACCTACAATCTCTACGAGGCGGCTCGCAAGGCCGGCGTCCGGCGCATCCTCTTCGCGAGCACCAACCATGTGATCGGCTTCCACCCGGTCGGCGAAGGGCTCGACGACAGGTCGGAGCGACGGCCGGACAGCCTCTACGGCGTCAGCAAGTGTTTCGGCGAGGACCTTTCGCGGCTCTATTACGACAAGTTCGGCCTCGAAACGGCCTGCCTCCGGATCGGCAGTTGCTTCGAAGCACCGAAGGACCGCCGCACGCTCTCCACCTGGCTCAGCCCGCGCGATTTCCTTTCGCTCGTCCGAAAGCTCATCGGGGCCCCCGTGATCGGCCATCTGGTGCTCTACGGCGTCTCGGCAAACCGCGACGCCTGGTGGTCGAACGCCCATGCCGATTTCCTCGGCTGGGAGCCGCAGGACACGAGCGAGCCCTATCGCGAGAAGATCGAGCGGCGCGAAGGCCAGCCCGCCGGTGGCAGCCACTACCAGGGCGGCCGGCTCGCGACCAAGGGGATAGTCGGTAAGCGGTGAAACACGTTTGACACTGGGGCCTAAGTACCGGTTTGGTCGTCGTCGACAGAGTCAGTACACCAGCGTGGCCAAGATCAATCCCGCATAGGTAAGTTGGTGCATCAATTGATCCGCACCATGCATAGCCCAGTAGGCGCGGGTCGAAGCGTCAGCGCTACTGCGCAGTGACAAGAACGCCTTCGCGTAATCGATGAGGTAATGAACGATGAATTCGGCAAGGACGAGAACGACAACCCGTCCCAAGTCGGCGCCGACCAGAAGCAGCGCCGGAACGGTTCCGAGCGCATGGGTCCCCGCATGGACATAGCCGCCGATCATCCGCAAATCGCCTTTGCCACGCAGAACCCAGTCCGGCTGCAGCACGTAATCAGCAACGAAATGCTTGAGCTGTAAGCAAGCAATCATCATCGCCGTGATAAGTGCCATTTCCATTGTCTCCTCCCTGAAACGCGACATCCGGCGGGTCTATCGTGTACACGGCCACTGGTTCGGCCTTGCCGCGGACCGTAGCTAGGCCGAGAGACGTCGTGTGCGCAAATGCATCGGACGCCTGCACCGTCGCATCGCTGAGGACGATCTCGACGCCATGCTCCTTGGCAACGCCCACGAGCCTGCTCGCCAGATTGACCGTGTCGCCGATGGCGGTGTAGCTCAGCCGCTCAGCCGAGCCGATATTGCCGATCAGCGCCGTCCCGCTGTTGATGCCGATGCGCACGCGGACCTCGCCATGCCCGACCGAGACGGGCGGCTCTGTGTGCATCGCATCCCGGATTGCCGTTGCGGCGCGGCAGGCCCGAGCGGCGTGATCCGCCTGCCTTCCGGGTGCATTCCAGATGGCCATAACGGCATCGCCGATGAACTTGTCGACCGTACCGCCCTCCGCATGGATGGCGGCGACCGCGGTCGTCAGGAAGCGCGTCAGGTGCGGCTCGACGGCCGGTCCGAGCCTCTCGGTCAGTTCCGTGAACCCGGGCAGGTCGGCGAACATCACCGTAATGTCGCAAAGCTCACCGCCCGGCTTCGGCTCGATGCTACCTTCGACGAGCGGCCGCACGACGTCGAGCGGCATGTAGCGAGCAAAGGCCGAAAGCCCGATCGACATACGCTTCAAGGCGTCGGAGAAGTCGTTGAGCTCGGCCAGAAAGGTCGGGTGATGCCGGACGCTCTCAAACGAGAAGTGCTCGACCGCACGCAGCTGTACCGCCAGCCGCGCGAGCGGCCGAGCAAAGAGCAAATTGGCGAAGACGACGGCCGTGGTTGCCGCGAGACCCGCAATTGCCAACACTGCAATCGGAATGCGCCGGATATTCTCGTCGATGCCGCTTGCGAAGGTCGACCGAGGCGTGGCGGTGATGAGCCGCCATCGCTCAAACGGAAGGCGCGACGACGACACAAAGACGGGTCCGAGTGCGGCGCTTTGCGTGACGGCACGAAACGCAGCTCCTCCGTTGAGAGCCACCGCCTCTGCCGCGGCCGCCGCGACGGCATCAGACTCCGGGAAATCGGAAAAGTGCGCCGCCATCACACCGTCGGAAGGCTGCGAGTTGGCCAGTACGCGGCCATGCTCATCGAGAACGAAGGCCTTGCTGCCGACTGGCATGTTGACCGCCTTGAGCGCTTGCGACAGGCGTCTGAGACTAACCGCCACCATCACCACGCCGGCAAACTTCCCGAACATGTCGACGCGCGTCGAGAGAACGATGGATGGCTCGAACCCGTTCGGCAGAACATTGGTGACCGTCCAGACAGGGTCACCTCCGTCCCTTCCCAGACGATACCAGGGCGCGCCGAGCGCCACATAGGCGCTTTCCGCCTTGATGCGCTGCTCGAAAAAGATGTCTCCGGGGATCGGCCGATAGCGGTCACGCCTGAGTTGACGCAATTCTCCCGGCTCGGCGACGCCGATTTCGACCATTTCGATCCGCCCGTCGGCAGTCGCATGCGAACCGAAGAAGCGCCCATCCGGAAAGCCGAAGCCGATCCAGGTGATCGCCGACTGTTCGCGTAACAGGGAAAGGAACAGGAACTCGCGTTTCACCTCGTCGCCGGCGCTGATGGCACCCTGGAAAAGGATGGATCGGACGATCTCAGCCGTGCTCGAAACGAGGGCGAGCGTCGAGGTGAGATCATTGCGGACGGACCCGGCCGTCTGCGTATCGAGACTGGCTACGACCTCGTCGATGTTCTCGCTGGCGGCACGCTGCCAGATAAGATGGATGAGCGCGGCAGTCGACAGGACCGCGAGCAAGAGCAGAAGCACGACGACTTGGGCGAGCTTCGGGCGATACATCGCTAGCCCTCGTTTCTGCCGGTGATCAAACGGGCGGCCCGATCGTTGCGGACATAAGCATGGGCCCAGTCGAGAAAGACCACGAGGCGATTACGGAAGCCGACGAGGAACCAGAGGTGGGCGAAGTTCCAGACGAGCCATGCGGCATAGCCGGAGAGCCTGGCATTGCCGAAATCCGCAACTGCTGCCTTGCGGCCGATGGTCGCGAGATTGCCGTAGTCACGGTAACGGAATGGCGTCGACTGCCGTCCCGCCACGTCGTCGAGAATGGCGCGCGCCGCGTAGCGACCCATCTGCTTGGCCGCCGGTGCCACGCCCGGTACAGGGCACCCGTCCACACCAGCGACTGAAGCAGTGTCACCGATGACGAATATTTCGCCGTGCCCCGGCGGATTGAGGCGCCCGTCGACCAGGACCCGTCCGGCACGGTCGGCCGGCGCGGCGATCCACTTGGCGGCGCGAGAAGCCATGACGCCTGCGGCCCAGAGAATGCAGGCGGAGCCGATTTCAGTTCCGTCCGCCAGCCGCACGCCGCTGTCGTCGCAGTCGGCGACGGCATTGCCGAGCAGGACCTCGACGCCAAGCCTTTCGAGTTGTCTCTGGGCTTTCCTCGAAAGGCAGGGCGGCATCGCTGGCAGTATCCGCTCACCCGCCTCGACGAGCACGACCCGGGCGGAGGACGAATCGATGCGCCGAAAATCACGAACGATCGTCCTTCGCGAGAGCTCGGCGATGGCGCCGGCCAGTTCGACACCGGTCGGCCCGCCGCCGACGACAACAAAGGTCAACAGCGTCTGACGCAAGCGGGGGTCATCGGTCACCTCCGCCCGTTCGAAGGCGGAGAGGATGCGCGCCCGGATCGCCGTCGCATCCGTGATCGTCTTCAGGCCCGGGGCGTGGTCCGCCCAAGTATGGTTGCCGAAATAAGTGTGGCGGGCGCCGGTCGCGACGATCAGGTAGTCATAGGGGATGCGCCGGCTACCGGTCACTACGCATCGCGCGCCGGTATCGACCGCCTCGATCTTGTCCATCAGAACCGTGGCATTCGACTGCCGTGAAAGAATGCGGCGGATGGGCATGGCAATCTGCGCCGGCGAGAGTCCCGCGGTCGCCACCTGATAAAGGAGAGGCTGGAACAGGTGATAGTTTCGCCGGTCGATGACGGTGACTTCGACCGGCGCGCGGCGAAGCGTCAACGCTGCATTCAGGCCGCCGAAGCCCGCACCGAGAATGACCACGCGCGGCCGGTGCATTGTCGGCTCCACGCCGGCCGCGATCTTGCCCGGCGCGGAGCCGCTCTGAACAGGCGTCACCGACATCGCTCAGCCTCCGGCACGGATGCGTCGGGCGACCAGATGATCGACGGAAATGACGCCGGCGCCGCGCGATAGGATGAGCAGGAGCAAGCTCGTCCACATCAGATGCTCGACCCAATGATCCGGGTAGACGAAGATCTGGATGGTGGCGACGACGCCGAGCAGCATCAGCGACGCGAGCCGCGCGAGCAGTCCCAGGGCGAGCATCGCCGCGCCACTGAGTTCCGCCGCTGTTGCCATAAGGGCGGCCAATCCGGGATCGAGCAGCGGCACGCGATATTCGAAGGCGAATAGCTGGAGCGTTATCGGCCAGGATGCAAGCTTCGTCTGAGCGGATTGCCAGAAAATCTCTGCGATCGCCGCGCGGGATGCGAGTTGCACGATCGATAGCGGCAGGGCGGTCGCCAACGCCACGACAGTGTCGTGAAGCCTGTATATCGTTTTGGAAATACTGACGGGTGTTGCGCGCATTGTGGTCATGACACTCTCTCCTGTTGGTTGGAAGACCGCTTCATGCGATGGATGCCGATGACGAGTTCGCTGACGAAAAGGCCCGTCAGCGCGCGGGCAATATCGAACTCAGGCGAATGGCGGCAGGCGCGAGCGACCGCAGCCTCGATTCCGCTGCCCCGCATCAACATGTGCCAGAACGCAAACTCCGCGGCGTCGAGGCGCAGGAAGCGAACGGTGTCGGCACGTCTCCACAGCGCAATGCGTTCCGGCTCCCGTTTGAGATGGGCGAGTTTGTCGGGATTGCCTCCCTGCTGGTGCGCCGCCCATATGCTGAGGGCGGGCCAGCGGCAGAGAACAAGTCGCAGCGAAGGTTGTAGGAAAAGCGCGAAGGACCCGCTCGAAAGCCCTTCGTAGAGCTCGATGAGTGTGCTTGGCCGCTCCAACGGAGCGTCGAGCGCTTCGGCGATCTTCCACTCCAAACGCGCCACCTCGGAAACGAACGGCATATCGGCGGTTCCCTCGAAGCGCGCGAGGAATGGCGCAAATCCTGCGCCGTAACGCGAAAGGCGCGGCTCTTGTGGCGGGCTGTTCCGGATGAAGCAGCCGGCTAGGTAAGTGAAGTAGCGCTCGTCGAGCAGCCGCACCGTCACGGGAAACACGGCCTTCAACGTCGTCGTGAGCGAGACCAACGTATTGTTGCGGTAGATATTGAGCCGCCTTGCGGGATCGAAACGACCCCGCTCGAGGAGCGGCAGGATATCGGCGGGACCGGTCGTCAGAACCGCACGCGCGACGACGCTCTGCAAGGCTTCAATGGAGGACATGGCCGTCCCTCCTGCAATGGTCCGTTGGGCACTTGCCGCAAGCGGCTCTAACTGCTGCTATGGCAGCGAGCGCCGGGAAACGGATGCCACTGGCGTTGTCGCGGCGGGGTAGCGTCATTGTCTCGAAACGGCTGTCCGGCACGGCGACCGGCAGCTCCTCCGGGCGCCCGCCGAAAGCGATACTGCGGGCGAGCATGTCTGCCCACATGGCTTCGCCCAATAGGACCTCGAGCGGCGGCACATCCGTGTCCCATTCGATCAGTGTCGGTCGCGGGCCGATCCTGCGGAGAGCGTGGGCATAGAGCGACCAGACGGCCGGCGGCACGCGCGACCCATGGTCGTCGATGAGAATGACGTCGCCGTCGACCTCGTTGACGGCGTGGCCGGCAAGGTGAATTTCACCGATCGCTTCGGCAGGCAGGGCGTCGATAAACTCCAATGCATCGAAATCGAGGTTGCTTGCGGAGACATGCACGTTGTTGACGTCCAGCAGCAAGCCGCAACCCGTCCGGTTGACGAGCTCGCTCAGGAACTCGGCCTCGGTCATGCTCGATTCTGCAAAGGCCAGGTAGGCCGAAAGGTTTTCGATGAACACCTGACGCTTGAGCGTGTCCTGCAGCCGGCCGATGTTCCCGGAAACGATGGCGAGCGCCTCGTCATCGTAACGGAGCGGCAGGAGGTCGTTGAGGTAGGCGCCGTCGGCGACGCTCCAAGCAAGGTGCTCCGAGACGATCGCCGGCTGGAAGCGCTCACAGACGAGACGCAGCCGCTCCAGATGAGCTCGGTCGAGACCCGAGGCGCTGCCGAGCGACAGTCCGACGCCGTGCACCGAAAGCGGATAAACCTCGCGCAGCTTCTCGAGCGCATCCACGGCCGCTGATTGGCCCATGTAGTTTTCGGCATGGACTTCCAGCCAACCCGCAGCAGGCCTGCGGGAAAGCACCTCGGCAATGTGTATCGAACGGAGGCCGATGCCCGCAGCGCACGGCACCGGGTGGGTTGGAAACGTCTTGGGCATCGGTCTACTCCCTTTTTGCTTGTTTTCCGGAGGCCGTCAGGCCTTGGGGGCGTTGCTGCCGCCGGCGATCTTTCCGCAGGTGCCGGCAGGCACGTAGATCCAGGCATCCGCCTGGTCGTCCATCGTCGAGGTGCCCGCGCAGGAATGCGTGGCTGTCTGGCAGTCGTTCTGCCCGGCCTTGACGATCCCGTAGCATTTCTCGAACGAGAACTCCGGCTGGGCGGCCGGTCCTGCCGATGCGGTCGACGCCGAGACGGAGGCGATCGCGGCAAGCGCGGAACTGATGAGCGTACGAGTGTTGATCATTGAACATCTCCTGGATTTGACGTTGTTCAAACCGGGTATCGGCCTGATACCGACAAGCTTCGCAGACCGCTCGAGCTCTTTGAAATGCTGTTCAGGCATGGTTTCGATAGGCCGAAAATATCCGCCGGTGACGGGCGCACCTGAGACGAAAAAAGCCCCCCGGATCGGGCCTATCGGGCCGTATCGGGAGGCAGGACTGCCGCGGGAGGGAGATGGCAAGGGAGGTGCGCTCGACCGGTGGCGACGCGCCTGATTGGTCGGGAAGCGTCGAACCGCCTAGAGGTAACGCGTACTGATATCGACGCTCGAACGCTTCCCTATCGCGTCATAGTTCGCCATCAGCCAGTCCTCCGCGCATTGTCGACCGCGGTCACGGAGGTCCACGAGGGCTCCCCACTCGGCATTCAGCTTGCTTGAGACGCTGAGGTTTCTCATTGTCTCGTCGTCGGAGATGCCGTGCACGAATATCCGTTTGAGCCCGAGGGAATTACCCGTCTCGGAATCGATCAGTTGCGTCACGAAAGCGATTGCTCGCATCTCCCTGAGCAGCGACGAATTGAAGCTGATTTCGTTGATCCTGTTCAGGATTTCAGCCGCAGTCCGCGGCAGTTCCGTTCGCTCGAGGGGATTGATGTGCACCACCAGCACATCCGGAGTATCGCAGCCGTAGATCAAAGGGAAAATTGCCGGGTTCCCCATGTAGCCGCCATCCCAATAGCCCTCGCCATCGATCTCGACGGCCTGGAAGAGGAACGGCAGACAGGCGGATGCCATCACCGCATCGATCGAGATCTCGTCATTGGAAAAAACCTTCACCTTGCCGGAGCGCACGTTGGTGGCGCAAATGTTCAGCTTCACGGGACAACGGGACATGCGGATCGCATCGAGATCGATCGACTGTTCCAGAACCTGGCGCAGCGGATTGTAGTTCAATGGGTTGAACTGGTAGGGCGATAGCAGCCGCGTCACCATGTCGAACACGACGAAGGCGGGCGAATACTCCAAGGATTTCGCCCCGGTCAGGCGGTCGAGCAAACTCGGCTGCAGAGGACTGAAGGCTGCCGCATGGCTGATGCGACGCCAGAAATTGGCGAGAGCCCTTTGCGCGCCGCTGCGTCCACCCTCCGCAAGCCCATAGGCCAGGACGGCGGCGTTCATCGCGCCGGCACTGGTCGCAACGATGCCTTCGAAGGAAAGGTTCGCCTCGTCGAGCAGCCGGTCGAGCACGCCCCAGGTGAATGCGCCATGCGCACCGCCGCCCTGAAGCGCCAAGTTTATCGTTCGTGGTGGACGGACGTCCACGGACGCCCTTTCATGGTCGTGAGACGCCGGCAACTTCACGTTGGCGTGCTTGTTCATGGCTCTCCTCCTTTTTTGCCACGGGCAATCAATGCGCTGTCCATCCGCCATCGACGGGGATCGCCGCCCCGGTTATGGAGGCTGCGGCACTGGTGCACAGAAAGACGCTCAGCGCCCCCATCTCCTCGACGGTCGCGAAGCGCTTGGTCGGCTGGTTCTTCAGGAACACATCGCGGATGACGGCATCGCGCGCGATGCCGTGGGACTTTGCCTGGTCGTCAATCTGCTGTTCAACGAGCGGCGTCCACACATAGCCAGGGCAGATCGCATTCGCCGTTATGCCGAACTCGGCGCCCTCCAGAGCCAAGACCTTCGTCAGACCGACGAGGCCGTGCTTGGCCGCCACGTAAGCCGATTTGAACGGAGATGCGACGAGCCCATGAGCCGAGGCGACGTTGATGATGCGTCCATACCCGCGGGACTGCATTTGGCCATAGGTCGCCTGAACGAGATGGAACGCGGCGGAGAGGTTGACCGCCATGATCGCGTCCCACTTGGCGGCCGGAAATTCGGCAATCGGTGCGACATGCTGGATGCCGGCATTGTTGACGACGATGTCGACCTGGCCGAAGCGCGCGACGGCGCGCGCCACCATCATCCGGATCGCCTCGGGGCTCGACATGTCCGCGCTGTCGAACGCGACGTCGACGTCGTTTTCGTCCGCCATCGCAGCTCGTTGTCCCTCGATCTCGGCCGGGTTGCCGAAACCGTTGAGCATCACCGCGGCACCCGCCCTTGCCATTGCCTGTGCGATGCCGAGACCGATACCACTTGTTGAACCGGTCACGATGGCACTGCGGCCCTCGAGCGTCCTGCGCCCGAACATTGAATCGATCTCTGCGTCAGTTGCCTTGAGCATGTAACGTCTCCTCACGTCTCGGCCGAAGAGCCTTTTCGAGTAGAGGATGCCGCCATATTCATTCCAACTGAAATGCTACTGTGCTATGAAATCGATAGGTGAATTGCATTGGTACAGGCGCCACGCGCGTAGGAAGTTGGCCGCCTCGACAAAACCTTGCGGGGGCGGGCATGGATATTCACCACGTGCGGTATTTCCTAGCAGTCTGCGAGACGCGGAACTTCACGCGGGCGGCAGAAAAGTCCAACGTGACCCAGCCAGCACTCAGCCGGGCAATTCAACAGCTCGAAGACGAGGTCGGTGGGCTCTTGTTTCGGCGGGAACGGAACCTGACCCACCTTACGGATCTCGGAAACCTACTTCGACCACGATTCCAATCAATTCTCGACGAACTATCCGGCGTTAGGCAGGAGGCGTCGCGCTTCCTGTGCCTTGAGGATGCGCATGTGAAGGTCGGCATCATGTGCACAATCGGGCCGCGTCGGTTCACCGGTCTCCTGACCGACTTCAACATGCGCCACCGAGGCATCCAGCTTCAGCTCGTCGAAGGCGTGCCGTCCAGGCTTTCAGAGCTGCTTGAAGAGGGAGAGATCGATGTCGCTGTCATGGCGAGCAGCGACCGCTTTCCCGAACGCTTCGACGTGACGCCGCTGTTTCGTGAAAGATTCATGCTTGCCTTTCCCGCCGGTCACCGTCTCTGCCAATACGAGGCCGTTCCCATCACCGCGATAGATGGTGAAATTTACCTAAGGCGCGTGAACTGCGAATATTGGGATTATTTGACGGACCTATGCGAGTCCTCTGGCGTGAAGACGCGCATCTCCTATTCGAGCGAGCGGGAGGACTGGATTCAGAACATGGTGGCCGGTGGCCTCGGAATCTGCTTCATTCCCGAGTACAGTGCCGTCATTCCTGGCCTCCAGGTCCGCCCCGTAACCGAGCCGGAGGTTAGTCGGGAGGTCTGCCTCGTTACCGTCGCGGGTCGTCGGTTCTCGCCGGCCGTTGCCACCTTCGTCGCAGCCGTCAAATCTTACGGCTGGGCCACACCGCATTCCGGCATAGACATGCGCCGGTCGGCCGCCGATACCTCACCTCTTGCGCAATAGCTCTGAGCTATGGAATTCAAAAGCAGGCGGCATTTCTTTGTCGCCTGAATGTCCCGCAATCTCCTCATGCCGGCGGAATGTCTCCGGCCGGACCATAAAGGAGAAACGGACATGACCCAGAAATCCATTGCAGGTCGCCCCTCGTTGGTCGTCGCCGTGGCGCTCGGCCTCTTTGCAAGCGCACTCGCGTCGCCGTCGGCCATGGCGGGCGAATGCCCTAAGGATCAAGTAGCGGCGGATGCGATGGCGCCGGGCGCGACTACGCCGGAAGGTGTTACCGACGAAGTCCTCGCCTCCATCGATCTTTCGTCGAAGGGCGGCGACTGGAAAGGCAATGCGCTCAGGCTGCGAAAACTGGTTGTGCAGCCGGGTGGCGTCGTTCCGTGGCATGCGCATGATGCGCGCCCTGCCAATATCCTGATCCTTGAAGGCACCATCACCGAATACCGCAGCAGCTGCAAGGTGCCGATCGAGCACAAGGCGGGCGAGGTTACCGCAGAGTTCGGCGATCTTGCCCATTGGTGGAAGAACAACGGCAAAGAGCCGGCCGTGCTCTACTCCGCCGATATCCTGCCGCCGATGGCAGACAACGCCGACACCATGTGAACACGGCGACAGCACAACTTCCCTAACTCGGACGTTTCCGGCCACCGGCGGGAAACGTCTCCGCTCCAGGAGAAAAGGCGATGACGAATCTCGATCGCGCCGCGCTTGCGCCCGTCTCCATTCGGACGACCCCGGCGGCAGAACGCTTGCACTTCGGCATCATTTCACTCATCGCATTTCTGACGCTCGTCGATCTTTTCGCTGCCCAGGCGATTTTGCCGTCGCTACAGAGACAGTTCGCGGTCAGCCGTGCCACGATGGGCCTCGCGGCCAACGCCAGCACCTTGGGCATGGCGGTCGCTGGCCTGGCGGTCGGCATATTCGGACGCTCGCTCGACCGGCGCAACGGGATTTCGATCAGCCTGACCTTGCTTGCCGTGCCGACGGCGCTGCTCGCTGTTACCCAAGACATAATGCTTTTCGCCGGCCTCCGCGTGGCGCAGGGCCTGTGCATGGCCACAGCATTCACACTCAGCATGGCTTATCTCGCGGAACACTATCCGGCCGACCGAGCAACGGGTGCGCTCGCCGCCTATATCACCGGCAACGTCGCAAGCAATCTCTTCGGCCGCACCCTGTCGGCTTGGGTGGCTGATACCGGCGGTCTGTCGATCAACTTCCTGACCTTCGCCGTCCTCAATCTGGCGGGTGCGGCGTTGGTCTGGACCACATTGAAGCGCACGGAACACATAATGCCGAACCGACAGATGCGCAGCATCAACGGGAGCTGGCGCTGCGTGCTTGGCAACCGGGGGCTGCAGAGCATGCTTGCTGTCGGCTTTCTGATCCTCTTCGTGTTCATTGGGACCTACACCTACGTGAATTTCCGGCTCGTTGAGCTGGGTCTCTCGTCCATGCAGCTCGGGCTCGTCTATTTCGTCTTCCTGCCGTCACTGTTTACGACGCCACTGGGCGGGGTGATTTCGCGCCGCCTTGGAGCCGCACCGGCGATCACGCTCACCCTCTTTGTCGCGATCCTCGGTCTCATCGCCTTGTTGAGCAGCGGCCTTGCCGTGGTGCTCTCCGGTCTCGCGCTAATCGCCGTCGGCACTTTTCTCGCCCAGGCTCTGGTCACAGGCCAGGTGGGCCACATCGCCGACATCGAAAAGGCGGCCGCGAGCGGAGCCTATCTCGCCTCCTACTATACGGGAGGCCTGTTCGGCAGCCTGGTTGTCGGCCAGATCTACGATCATCTTGGATGGAGCTTTTGCGTGCTGGCGTTGGTGTTGACACTCGTGATCGCCATCCTGATGACGCTTCCTCTGCGAACCGAGCCACAAACCATAAAATCCGATTATCGAAACGGACACGAGACGGCATTACCAAAATCCAGCGGCCGCACGCATCCTTGACATGCCGCTTGGCAACACAGAGGAGTTTCAGATGATCACGATCAGCAATGGAATACGGTCGGCCGCCCTGATTGTCACGGCGGTCGCGGCGTCGGCTCAAACGTCGACAGCACAGGCAGGGAACAGCGACGGGGTTGTCACCGTCAAAAGCCGCTATTCGGTCGGCGAAACGGTAGACCGGATCAAACATAGCGTCGAGGAAAAGGGCATCACGCTGTTCAGCGTCATCGATCAGGCGAAGCTCGGCAACGCCGCCGGCAACAAGGTACTTCCGTCGCGCCTGGTGACATTCGGCAATCCAGCGCTTGGCACAACATTCATCACCGCCAACCCTCTCGCGGGTCTCGATTGGCCCGTTCGCGTTCTTGTCTACGAAGCAGAGGATGGATCCGTCTACGCTGCCTATACCGACTTCGAATGGATCGCCAAGCGCCATCGTATTGCAAACAGAAAACACGAATTCGTCATGGCGTCGGAGGTGATCAGGGCCGTTACCGATGACGTGAAGAAATAGTAACCCTTTAAGCGCTCGCCTAAGCTCTCTGAAATGAGTTGGCGAGCGCATGATCCGCATTGGTCCGCACTGAGCTTGCGATCTGAGCGTCGATTCGCGCTTGCCGAAATGCGTCGCTGGAAAGTGTTCCCGTCAAGCATATGGGATCTTTCTAGCCCGAACGTGAACATCCGCGCGGCGTGCAAATGGCTAGTGAAGAACGGCTCTCGACCCTGGCTGTGTAAAAACGCTGATGCCATGGCCAATTGTGGGATATGAGCGTTGCTCAAGCGTCATGGTAGGCGGTTTTTGCCTTCGAGCGCCCTCCAGATGCCGAATTGGCCTCTATGCCGGCGTTTGACGGGAGCGTTTCATCCAATCGTGATGGGCGTGGCTATTACCCCTGTATTGCCGCCACCAGTGCCTTGGAGCCGATGATGTTCATGACCCGGGTCCATGTTATAGGCGAGTACGTGCAGCGCCATTTCCGCGCGCTCGTTCGGCAGCCGCTTGGTGAGGAAGTGCGTGGCTCCCATCCATGATTTGATCGTCCCGAAGGGGTGCTCGGCGGTCACGCGGCGTTGCCGCATCTTATCAGGATCAGCATCAAGCCTTGCCTGCATCGCCTCAAGGTGATGCTCCTGCTCCCAACGCTGAATGCGCCGATACTTGCTGGTCGTGCACTTGGACCGCATGGCGCAGCTTGGACAATTGCTCGACCAGTAGCGCCGGATCATCAGGTCCGCCTCTTCTCGCGTGTACCGATAGATCAACCGTTCGCCGGCCGGGCAGAGATAGACATCCTCGTCCTTGAGATACCGGAAGTCCTGCTTGACGAAGAGCCCCTTGATCCGATTGGCCGACGTCATGGGCTTGGGCATGGTCACCGTGATCTTCTGCTCGACGCAGGCGAGGACCTCTTCGCTGTTAAAGTAACCGCGGTCAGCCACGACCTCGAGATGGTCTGCCTCAAAGGCTTGCTTGCTGGCCTTGGCCATGTTGGCAAGTTGCGCCCGGTTGCCGACATTGGTCACCTCATGGGCAACGATAAGGTGATGTTCGGTGTCGACTGCGGTCTGAGTGTTGTAGCCGACCATGCCCGAGCCTCGGCCGCTGGTCGCCATTGACCGGCTATCGGGATCGGTGAACGATACCTGCTGGTCGGGCGTTTCCAGCATCTCCTTTTCGATCTCCTTGAGCCGAACCACCTCCTGTCGAAGCCTTCAACCTTCTCCTGCAGGCGCTCGATCTTGGCGGAATGAATGTCGTCGCGCTCCTGCCGGTCGGCGCCGTCCATCTGGTGGAGATAGCGGGCAACGCTCTCTTCGATCTGCGCCATGCTTGCCCTTGGTGAAGTTCCGGTCTCGGTTGTTGACCGCCTTGAACTTGCTGCCGTCGATCGCAACACTCGGCTTGGCGAGAAGCCCTATCTCGCGGCACAGCCGCACAAAGCCGGTACAGACCTTCTTGATGGCACCACCGTTATCGCGTCGAAAATCGGCGATGGTCTTATGGTCAGGCACAAGACGCCCAACCAGCCACATCACCTCAATGTTGCGTCCAGCTTCGCGTTCGAGACGTCGGCTCGACTGGATTCGGTTCAGATAGCCGTAGATGTAGAGCTTGAGCAGGATCGAGGGATGATAACCGGGGCGCCCGGTATTGCTTGGCTCACAGCGTACAAAACCGAGATCGGCCAGATTGAGCTCATCAACGAAGACGTCCACCACCCGAACCGGGCTATCCTCATGCACCCAGTCATCCAACTGCTCGGGAAGCAGTGTACTCTGGCTCCTGTCGACACCCTCGATATACCGCTTCATGAATCCCCTCGACTCATGTCAAAGGCTATCAGGTTCGGCGTTTTCACACAGCCTGGACCCGTAGCGGTCGCCGGTGATGGGCAAAGAGAACGTCGCAACTCCACCGCAAAGCGGATCTCGCAACCATCCTTTGTTCGGCGTTCCGTGACCATGCTAAAATGCTAATTTACGGAGCTTCGCGAGCGACAAGCCGGCGTTGTCTTGAGAGCGCGAGCTTGCTCGCTTCCAGACGTCGGGAAAAATGCAAATGTCGCCTCAACCTGAAAGGACAGGCAGGTGGACGTTGTCAGTTGGTTGCGCTCACTAGGGCTCGAGCAGTACGTCGGTTCGTTTCACGACAACGCAATCGATGGCGATGTCCTGCGCGACTTGACAGACCAGGACTTGCGCAACCTGGGCGTTTCTGCGCTCGGGCACCGAAAGAAGCTTCTTGACGCAATCAGGAGATTGAAAGCGTCTGGCGACGACGGGTGGCCCGCCCCGGCAGTGCATAGCCCCGCGAGCGAGCGTCGGCAGGTAACGGTCCTCTTTGCAGATATAGCCGGATTTACGGCCCTCAGTCGCGAACTCGATGCCGAAGAGCTGCACAAGGTTGTGGGCGGTTTCTTCGAGCGTGTGGATCCGATCGTCGTGGCTCACGGCGGCTACCTGAACAAGCACATCGGTGACTGCGTGATGGGCGTCTTCGGCGCACCCATATCCTATGGCAACGACGCCGTTCGTGCAGTCCATGCAGCCTTGGAGATACGCGATGCTGTTTCAGAACTTGCCGACGTCCATGGTCGGAGGCTCCAGATTCATGCTGGAGTCGCCGGAGGTCAGGTCGTCGCAAGCACGACTGGCAGTGTCAGCCACCACGAATACACTGTGACAGGCGAATCCGTAAATCTCGCCTCCCGACTCGCGGCCGCGGCGCCGCCCGGAGACATCCTTATCTCCGATGCCGTGATGAGGATGACACGCGGCAAGATAGACTGCGTGGACGGGGGCTGGCTGAACGTGAAGGGCTTCGCAGAACCTGTACGGGCGTGGCAAGTAGTGCGATGCAGAACGGAGGCTTCCACTGACGCAGGCCCTCTCGTTGGCCGCCAGGCAGAGCTTCAGATATTCGGGGCGGCAGTGGCATCGTGCCGAGCGTCAGGCAGAGGTCAGGTGTTTTACGTTCGCGGCGAAGCCGGAATCGGCAAGACCCGCCTAGTCGAGGAGTTCCAACGCGTCGCCCGCGACGGCGGGTTTGATTGCCACGCCGCCCTCGTGCTCGACTTTGGGGGCGGCGCTGGCCGTGATGCTATCGGCGCCCTGGTGCGCAGTCTTCTGAACATCTCCTTGACCGATGGACCTGCAGCAAGCCAAGCCGGGCTCGATTCAGCCTTGGCCGCAGGACTGGTGAACCAAGACGAGCTCGTTTTCCTGGACGATCTCCTTGACCTACCGCAGCCGCCCGACCTTCGAGTACTTGTGGATGCTATGGACAACGAGGCTCGGCGAGCTGGCAGGATAAGGGTTCCCGCCAGTCTGGTGCAGCGTGCGAGCCGCGCCCGGCCGATTCTCATTATCGTCGAGGATGTTCATTGGGCCGATGAGACAACGCTGGCACAGCTCTCGGAGATCGCACTCGCGACTGCCCGCAGCAGATCCATTCTCGCGATGACGTCGCGCGTCGAGGGAGACCCTTCTGGTTCCGGGTGGCGTGAGGAGGTTGCCGAAGCCTCCCTCGTCACGCTCGACCTTGGACCTCTGCAACTCGAAGACGCGCGTGCACTCGCGAGCGGACTGCTGGCCGCCAGTAGCAGCTTCGTGGAACGCTGCGTCGCGCGTGCAGCAGGCAATCCGCTGTTTCTGGAGCAGCTCCTGGCCGAGACGCAGCAGAGTCTTGGCGCACAAGAAGTTCCCGGTTCGGTGCAGAGCTTGATGCAGGCTCGCGTCGACCGTGTTGACCCTGCAGACAGGACCGCGCTCCAGGCTGCTTCCATCTTGGGCCTCAGGGTCGAGCTTGGGGCCCTGCGGTATCTCATAGGTAAGCCACATTACCAGCCGAACCAGCTGATCGAGCACCGTCTTCTCAGATACCATGGCGAGGCGATCATGTTCAGCCATGCGCTAATCCGGGATGCGGTATACGAGACGTTGCTTCGGAATCGGCGCCGTGGTCTCCATCTTGCGGCTGCCGAATGGTTTGCAGCCAGTGACGATCCAGTTTTGCGGGCGGAACATCTCGATCGCGCCGAAGACACCAGGGCAGCCGCCGCCTACCTGTCGGCAGTGCAGCTGCTGGTCGGGAGCTATCGGTACGAAAACGCGCTCCGCCTCTCAGACCGGGGCCTCGAGATTGCCGCCCTCCCTGTCGTTCGGTACGAGCTAGCCCAATCAAGGGCCGAAATCCTGGAGCAACTGGGCAGGGTCCGGGACGCGGTGGCGGCCTACGACCTCGCACTGACGGCAGCGATCGACGATCGGGCCCGTTGCAGCGTACTGATCGGCCGTGCAGGAGCGAGGCGCACCATTGATGACATGGACGGAGCCTTCGCTGACCTGGAGCAGGCAGAGAACACCGCTTCGCAGCTTGGATTCACGGCGGAACTGGCCCGCATTCACTTTCTGCGCGGCAATCTCTATTTCCCGAGCGGCAACGCCGAAGCCTGCAGTCACGAGCACGAGCAGGCTCTGGAGTTGGCGAAGAGGGCTGGCTCGGTCGAGCTCGAAGCCATGGCGCTAGGCGGCCTCGCCGACGCGCAGTTCATACGCGTCAGAATGGTGTCTGCTTACGAGCTGTTTGAGCGCTGTGTGAGCCTCGCCCAAGAGCATGGGTTCGCCAGGATTGCTGCGGCGAACCGCCCGATGGCGGCCATGGCGCAATTCTACTCAGGAAGCGCGGCGGCGGCTTTGGAGATCGCCTTGCTGGCTATAGCCGAGACAGCAAAGATTGGCCACAAAAGGGGGGAGATACTTGCCCAAAACGCCGCCGCCCTCTGTTATCGCGAGCTGCAACAACATGGCAAAGCGCTCGATCACACGCAGGCAGCCTTGAAACTGGCGATCTCGGTCGGTGCAAGGCGATTCGAAGCTCTCAGCTTATATATACACGCCAGCCTGTTGCGCCTTTCGGGCGACAGTGATGGCGCGCTTGATCATGTGAAACACGCGCTCGCAATCGCACGCGAGACAGGAATAGGTTTCGCGGGGCCGCGCGTTTTGGGCGAGCTGGCGTTGATCACCGACGATCCGGAAGTCCGGGCATCGTCGCTCGGCGAGGCAGAGGGACTACTTGCGAGAGGAGCGGCCGTGCTTAACCAGCTGGAGTTCAGGAGGTCTGCCATCGAGGCCTGCATCAAGGGCGGCGATTGGGACGCGGCGGAGCACCATGCCAAAGTGCTTGAGGATTATACCCGTGCAGAACCCCTTGCCTGGGCAGAGCGAGTGATCGCACGAGCGCGTGAGAGCGTCGCGGACCATCGCTTCCGAGCCATGTCCACACCTGGCAAAGGGGAGCAGTCCTAAGCAATCAAATGCTGGGTTGAATAAGCCAGTAAGCCGTACTGTCGGCTTCATGCGCGTTTTTCTTAATGGAGCCAGAGCCTTTCCCGGCAAACTCCTTGGAACTCATTGCGGAGGCCGCGTCGTGCCGCGGCAAGTTACCCACAGACAACACTTGAACGTCGATTTCGTCCGCTACCAAGCCGTTCGGTAGAACCGCCCCGAACGGCGATTTTCCACCCTGTTGCGAATTTGGGAGAACGGGGAAAGCGACCCCATCGCGGACCTCTCATGTGCAACTGTAGCCTTGCCAGAAGCCGAGGGACACGATGATATAGACCTATAGTTTGGCAGGGGGCGCGGGCGCATGAGCGAGGTACTCGATGCCATTGTGGTTGGCGCCGGCTCGGCGGGTCTCGGCGTCAGCTATTTTCTAAAACGGCTGGGCTGCAATCATCAGGTGCTCGATCGAGGCCGGATCGGCGAGACCTGGCGAACGCAGCGATGGGACTCGTTTCGACTGAACTCGCCGACAATCCGCTCCATCTTACCCGATGACTCATACGGGGGACCCGATCCAGGGGCGCAATAACCCACCACGAGTTCGCGGCATATCTCGAAGGCTATGCCGAGCGACACTGCTTGCCGGTAAGCACCCAAACCCCAGTGAAGGAGCTGACGAAAGACAATGGGGTCTTTCGCGTCACAACGGCGGGCGGCGCGCTTCTGGCCCGCAATGTGGTGATCGCCACCGGCGATCAAAATCAACAGGTCCGGCCACCAGGGTCAGCGGATTTGCCAATCACCATTCACCAGGTAGATTCTTCGGCGTATGGCAGCGTAGCCGATCTAGAGAATGGCGCGGTGCTGGTGGTCGGCAGCGGACGATCGGGCGGCCAGATCGCCGAGGATCTGGCACTAGCTGGGCGCGTGGTCTTCGACCAGTCGCAACGGCCGTTGGGTGCGGCACTATCGCGGCGGCAACATACTTAATTGGCTGACGCTGGCCGCCTTTCTCGATGTCCCCCGCAAGGAACTCGTCCTCCCCTCCGGCAAGCTTCCAGCCCGCGCGCTGGTCGGTGCGACCCACACGATCAGCCTGCAATCGCTTGGCGCGCAAGGGGTGGTGTTGCTTGGCCGTTTCAGGGGCGTGGAGAATGGGCAGCCTCATCTTCGGCGACGAGCTCGAAACCAACATGCGGTTTGCTGACGAAGTTTCCGCGAACGCGAAGCGGCTGATCGACGAATACATCAAGCGTGCCGGGCTCGATGCGCCCCCAGCCAAGGACGATCCCGCCGAGACGGTTGAACCGCGTCTGCCCGATCCTCCGATCCGGTCCATCGACTGTACCGCCAACGGCATCAGATCGGTGGTCTGGTGCACGGGCTTCACCGGCGATTTCTCATGGGTCCGGCTCCCTCGCTCTCGACGCAGCCGGTCAGCCCGTACACGAGGATGGAGTCGCCACCAATCCGGGGCTGTTTTTTGCCGGCCTCGATTTCGGATCGACGCGAAAATCAGGCACCATTCCCGCTATTGCAGAGGAGGCTGCTCGCCTGGTCGAGCGACTCGTCAGCAGTAACGCGGCCGACTTGCGGCAGAGGGGGCGCCTAACGGTTAGAATGCGGGATAATTGTGCTGAGAACAATTCAGACTTACGACCCGCTGGTCCACTGTTTCCACCCTACTGCGACGATGGGGAACGGGAATGATCGAAACGTCTCGCTTGAAAGTCAGTGCAGCGCTTCGACGCTCCCAAAAGGCGATCGCTGAGGACGCTGTTTCGGCACTCGTGCGTGTCAGCGCCTGCGCTGTCTGCGCGCCCTGGAAGTAGTAGGATAAAGCTGGCCATCGGGAGGGTGGGCAGAGAAATGGAGAGGCGGCTCACGGCGATCCTTTCTGCCGATGTGGTCGGCTATAGCCGCCTCATGGGAGAGGATGAGGTCGGCACCCTTGAGCGGTTGAAGACCTGCCGCCGAGAGTTAATCGATCCCACGATCAATAGCTTCCACGGCCGCATCATCAAGCTGCTGGGCGATGGTGCGCTGGTTGAGTTCGCGAGTATCATAGATGCGGTCCAATGTCCTTGCGGCTGCCAGCCGACCCGGGCGAAGGGCGATCATGCTGTCGCTGGTCGCAACGCTGCTCGTCGCGGTCACCGCGATTGTCTTCGGGTGGCAGCGGCAGTTCGCACCGCAGCATCCATCACTCGCGGTGCTTCCGTTCGCCAATTTGAGCGGCGACCAGGCCCAGGACTATTTCAGCGAGGGCATTACGGATAACCTGATCACCGATCTCGCCCGGCTCTCTAACCTCGACGTCATCGCCCCGCAATGCGGTGTTTGCCTACAAGGGCAAGCCCATCGATTTGGCCGAGATCGGACGCAATCTCGGGGTGCGCTATATCGTCGAAGGCAGCGTGCAGCGGACCGGCGAGCAAATCCGCCTCAATGCGCGATTGATCGAGGCGGCAAGCGGCGACCTTCTGTGGGCTAATCGATTTGTCCGCCGCGCGGCGGATTTGTTTGCCATTCAGGACGAGATAAGCCGCCAGATCGCCAAGGCGCTCGGTCTCGAGTTGACGCAGTACGAGACCGAGCGGATTGTCCGGCCGCCGACCGCGAACCTAGAAGCATACGACTACTATCTGCGGGCCGAGCAGGCGGCGAGGACCGGAACTCCTTCCCGGATGTTGGAGGCGCGGAGACGCTTGACCCCGGCTTTGCAGAGGCGTTCGCCGCCGACGCCCGAGCCACGGCTTACGTCTGGCGAAGCACCTTCGACGACGTTCTCCAAAGCGCGCTGGCGCGCAAAAGGGCCTACGACAAGGCGAGCCGCGCCTTGTCGCTCGACCCTGATCTGTCATCGCCGTATGCCGTTCTTGCCATCATCCAGGTCGTGGACCGCCGCTACGAGGAGGCGATCGCCTCGAAACTCGGCGAGTGTGACGTGGTTTTCCTCGCCGGCTACCATCAGCGGCGTTGCGCCCGCTTTATTTGCCGCGTCGTCGAGCGTCGCGCCGCGGAAGATCAGCAGCCTGGTGATCGGCAAACTACCAGAATAGGCCGCGGCATGAAGCGGTGTAAAGCCGCCCGAATTGCGCGCCATGACGTCGGCTCCCTTATCGATCAGCAATTCCACTATCCGGGGCTGGTCTGCGAGTGCGGCGTTGATAAGAGCCGTTGCCCCCGTCGCGCGACCGGCTGTCGACATCGGCCCCTGCGGCAAGAGCCCGCTCGACCGCTGCTGCGTTTCCGCTTGCTACCGCGTCGAACAACGGGCTTCCCGCGGTGGCCGTCGTCACCGTGAGAATCAAAGCTAATGACGTCAGCACCGCGCGCATTACAAAACCTTGGATCCTAGCATAACACGCGTCAGAACTTTTCGGCACACCTCACTGGGTGAGCCCGCGCCGCTTCCACCCAGCGGACACACATTGTGATTTTGGAAGTTCGAGATTGAGCGTAGCGTAGTTGCTCAGAACTTCGGCGCCATCCGTTTCTGGAGACAAGCCCATGGCCATCATCGATCGTGAAGAACTGTTGCATCTGCTCGACCGTCGTCGCTTCCTCATCGGTAGCGCAGCCCTGGCGTCGATATCGCTGATGCCGTGGAAGGCGCTCGCGCTTTCCGCCGCCCCCTACCGCTTCATGCAAGGCGATTTCGAAGTGATCGTGCTGAGCGACGGTTCTCTGAGGCTGCCACTCAACATCATGGCTACCGATGCCTCTCCGGAACAGCTTGCAGATATTGCCAAGCGCCTCGGCTGGTCGTCCGGCAAAGCCGAGCCGGCTGCCAACATCCCGTTGCTGAGAAAGGGCAGCGATCTCATCCTTATCGACAACGGTTCAGGCAACAAGTTCCAACCAACGGCAGGCAAGCTTGCTGAAAACCTGAAAGCGGCGGGCATCGAGCCGGGCGCGGTGACCAAGGTGGTGTTTACACATGCGCATCCTGACCACATTTGGGGAACGCTTACGGAAGGCAACAAGTTGTTCCTTCCGAACGCTACCTATTTCGTCGGCAGCGCCGAATGGAACTTTTGGACCGACCCCGGGCTCCTATCAAAAATGCCGGCCGAGATGGCAGATTTCGTGAAAGGCGCTCAGCGTGACCTCGGCGCGGTCAAGGGTCGCGTAACAATGGTAAAGGGCAGCGATGAGATCGTGCCCGGTCTGTCAGTGCTCGACACGCCGGGCCACACGCCCGGCCATATCTCACTCGAGGTCGCGGGTGGCGAGGGGCTCATCATAGCTGCCGATGCAATGAGCAACGAAATCATCTCGTTCGAGCATCCGGAGTGGAAGTTCGGCTTCGATGCCCAGCCGGATCTGGCGATCGAGAACCGCAAAAAACTGCTCGATCGCGCCGCTACCGACAAGGTTAAGATGCTGGGCTATCACTGGACCTATCCCGGGGTGGGTTTTGCCGAGAGAAGAGGCCCCGCCTACGTTTTCGCAAGGACGAGCTAGTTTCGGCACGTTTTCAGTTCCTGCGGCCTGATGTGCGCTCGCAGGAAGGCGTTCGATGGGTCGGACGCAACCGTCGCGCCAAAGGCGGCTCATCGGTGCGAACAGACCGGAATGACTAGGCGACCGAACTGCGGAGCCGACCCTTCCAAGACGGATCTGAACGGGAAAAATCGACCCGTTCAGGACCCTGACGACCGAGATGGGGTTGTCCTTCGTCAAACCCAAGCGGCTTTGCTAAGTTACCAGCTGCTCGGGGCGGGCGGATTTATGAAGCCGGTTCATCATCGCCGCGCCGTTGTTCATACATGTCCCACGTAACATCCACCAAAGAAAGCAGTACGTCTTCCTCACACCATCCGGCTGCCACCGCAGATTGGACAATCGCCTGGATAACAGGCTGCAGCTGGCGCCCGCATGCGGTTAATAGATCGACGGCGCCTTCCTCCGCAGGAGGACCTGCAAACACAAACCCTGTCATTGGACCCCCAACTCGAGCTTGTTCTGTTCCCGGCGTTGATGCCTGTCCCAGATACAAGCCCGTCCCCCTCTCCGTCCATTCGGGACTCCTAATTTATGGGTTTCCGATAGACAACTGGATCGCCATAGAAGGACCCGCAAGCGGTTTCAATCACCATTTGTGGGGAGATAGAAGAGGAAGGCCACAGGGCAAGAGAGTGAGCTCGGTTCGGGCGGCGACAGATCGCAGCCGTTGCTGGCCCGGATGCGTGCACGCAATAACCCGAGGCACTGCTTCAATGGCTCGTGAGCATTAGCTTTCTTGGGTGTCGCACGATCGACATTCGGCTAGCGCTGAACGGGGCGCAGCCGCCTATAACCGGCTCTCGCTGCTTTTGCACTCCCGCGTATAACTCCACCACACAAATGCAGTTGGGGCTAGACCATCGAGTGTTGGTTGCCCTCATACGCGCCGCCTCTTGCCCTTAGGTAAGCGGGTTGCTGCCTTGTCGCGTTAAGCGGCAAAGCGACAGAGGGGAAAACGTCCCGTGGCTCGTTCCCTCGCTGCATTGACGTCCAGAGTTACGTGCAGACCCATTCGCGGATTCCGCACTGGTTCTCCTGACCGCCACAGAGGCTCAAGGCCTTTCGTTCCGCTTCGCGACGGGTCGTCGCCGAAGCGGAACCCCAGGACGGGGTTCCAGCACGGGAGGTCTCACCTAGCGACAGAGCTGCACAATGCTCATACGGAAAACCCGTGCCGTCGTCGTCATCCCAATGGCGGTGGTTGCGAAACACTTCGACCACCTTACAAGCCGCGCCGTCCGCATTCTTGCAATGTTCGAGCGCGGCATCTTCCGCTTCGGTCCTCTTGTCGGCGCCCCAGAAGAAGCCATGCCGGCCATCCACGGGCGAGAATGCGATCGCGCCCCAGATGCCCTTCTCCTCGTGCCCGGGCTCAGGCTGCTGCGTCACCAGATCGGCAGCATTGCTGGACGAAATGCCAATGATGGCGGCAATCAGTATGGGCCAAAAGCGACGGCTGAACGGCATGTTTGTGCTCCCGAGCTGAGTTGATCAGGCATTAATTCCCAAGCGCCGACCGTCACCCCGCCATTCTCGCGACGGAAACGACCACGCAGGCATTTCCGGTGGGAACCAGAAGAGCCTGACCGCCATCGTTGCCGAGATTGAAAAGCATCGTGTTCGAAAGGTTGTCCGCCAGGACGCTGCCCTTCGGGAGGGTCTGCACGATTTCCTGGCATGTCCTCTGGAATGGCGCCACCCGTACGAAGCTTCCCTCGCAACCCTCACCGATGGGCGAAGCGAACACGACACCCGCCGCCTGTGCCTTGTAATCGGGAAGGTCATAGGTCATCCCGGCAATGGCCTGCACTGGATGGGTATCGGGGGACGACGTGTTCCATTGCGTTTGCTCGGTATATATCGTGCCCAAGGTCAGGGCCTGCCCGAGCGCGGCGAAGACCTTGGCGCAAGTGCGGACGCCTGCCTGGTTCGCATGCTTTTCAAACGGCGTTTCAGAGGCTGCCGTGCTTCCTGCCGCCGGCTTATTCTCTGCGGGTTTATTTTCTGCCGCCTTGCTTTCGGCCGGCGCTTGCGACTGAGCCGAGGCGGTCTCCGCGATAAATCTTCCGAGGGGCGGATAGAAATAGAACGAGAGAACCACAGCCGCAGCGACCACGACGGCGAACATGCCGGCCAGCGCGGCGTTTCGCAACACCCGCCACACCGACCGACGTGCCGATGGTGGACTTGCCGGCGGCTCGGGGGGTGCAAGCGTCTGAGTGCCGGTCAAAATTCTGTCCTGGATGGATTGGCGGGTCATGTCGTCTCTCGTTAGTTGATGGCTGACAGTGCAGAGTTAACCCCCTTGAAAGGGGCATCGAGGCTGACCGCCGGTCCTGAAGGTGGGATATAGGAAACGTTGATGGTGGCCTCTTTGCCGATTTGCTGCCGAAGAATCGGGCCGACGGGCACGTAGCCGACGCAAACCTTGCTGTCGCAGGCGCTCAGTTGTACGTCGACGGGCTTTTCCCGTCCTGCGATCCCGAGCGAAATCTTGCTCCCCTTACCGAGCTCAGCGGGCGCTCGCAGGATCATGAAGGGCTTGCCTTTCTCATCGGCGGCCAGAGACCAGCTGAAAATAACTGCCTGATTGTGGTCAATGAAGGATTGGCTGATGTTGCACACCTTGTGCTTGGCCTTGAGGTTCTCATCGCAGACGAGATCCCAATTCTCGAAAGGTTGGATGATCCGGCGATAGCTGCCCAAGGGAACGCCTTGCGGCGGCACCACCTCCGACGGTTTTATCCGGTAGGGTGCAGTTTCCTGGCCAGCGACGGGCGAGCCGGCAGCCAGGAGCAGGCAACCCGCTGCGAGGAGGACGAGCCGCCCTGCACCAGCTTGGTGTCGCATGCGCATGGGCTCAGCAGGTGAACGGAACATTGACGAAAAAGAACTTCATGACGGGATCCGCAGGGTTTGGAGACCGCGACGAACACCCGTCGCGACCGCGCAGTGGAAGGCAATCAACGTCCATGCGACGGAACTTCCATGGGATTGTCGTTTGCCATCTCCTCGTGATCCTCAATTCAGGGTTACGCTGAGGCCTGCCCCGACGCCCCACGCACCGCCCGCGGTCGTGCCGGAAAGATTGGCGCGAACACGCCCGTCCTCGCTGGTGTAGCCGGCTCCGAATGCAAAAGCTCCCTCGTTGCGCCAATAGCCGCCGCCTGCCGCGACGCTGAGCTTACCGGGCCTATCGTCATAGCGCAGCGAAGCCGCCGCCAGACCGATCGCCGCCGCCTGCCGAGCCTCGCTCCGGATGTCGCCTATGTCGGTATTGAGCTGGCTGAGCCTGGAGTCCGTGTAGGCGTTGGCCGAGCTAAGAGTCGTTTCCGCCACCTCGTCGGTATAGTCGCGTGCCTGGCCGACCGCCCAGGTCGCCCGTTCGTCCGAATAGGACTTCGATTCGGTCAAGATGGTTTTCATCTGCCCCACGTTCACCGCATCCGTGTCGGCCACGCCGGCCCCGACATTGCGGATGATGACAGGCGCGCTCGGATCGCCGCCCACCAGTGTCAACGAGTTCGCTCTCGTGCCGTCCGGGTTTTGGTCATATTTGACCGCGGTCTCCTCAAGATCGCCAATTCCCGACTGCAGGGATTCGACCGCCTGATTGGTCGCATAAAGCTGGCTGCCGTTGATGGCGTCGGTGGATGTGGCGCTGATTCGTCCTGCAGCCACATTGGTGATTGTGCGTTCGCTGCCGACGCCGCCAACGCTCACCGTGCTCGTCGGGCTCGTGCCCGCGAAGGTGTAGGCGACGCCGTTGATAGTGGTGCCGGTGGTTGCCACTGCGGCCGCGGTTGTCGAGCCTGCGCCGAGTGCGACGCTGCCCGGTTCATTGGCGGTAGCGCCGGCGCCGAGCGCCATCGCCTGGATGCCGTTCGCAGTCGAATTTGTGCCGAGCGCGACGCCGTCGGCCAAGTTGACAGTCGAGTTTTGGCCGATGGCGATGCCGCCCGGCGCCGTCATCTGGACCACGGCGCCGTTGCCCATGCCGATGCCGTTGTCGCCGTTGACGGTCGTGCGCGGCCCGATCGCAACGGAATCTAGGCCGACCGCAAGTGAATCCGAGGCCGTCGAATTGGCGTGGAAGTATTGGGTGCCCGACACCGCGAACGAGGCCAGGGCCCCCTTGAGCTGGCGTATGGTGACTGCATCCTGGTCCTCCGTGCCGTCGGCGACGTTGGTGATCTGCCGATAGGACGTCGAGTTGCCCACCGAGACCGCGCCGAGCAGGGTCTTGTCCGTTGTGTTGTACGGAATGATGTCGGTGCCGGAGATGATGCTGCCGGACGCCGGCGCAATCGCCCGGTCGGCGACTGAGCCCGAGCCGAGCGCCACGGCGCCGAGCACCGTCGACTGGGAGTTCTGGCCGATGGCGAGCGAGGCGCCGGCGCTTGCCAGGGCGTTTGGACCCGCCGCGAAGCTGTTGTTGCCTGTGGCAACGCTCTGCGGGCCGATGGCGACCGAATCGGTTCCCACGGCGCTTGAATCTGCAAGCGTCGAATTGGCGTGGAAATATTTGATCCCGCCGCCGTTGATGGCGTCATCGAAGCCGGTCAGGCTGTTGTCGATGGCCGTCAAGGCGCCGCCCACCGTCGTGTAGGTGCTTCCCGCGATCGTGTAGGTCGGGCTGCTGACGGTGCCGTCCGGGTTGACGATGGCGCCGCCGCCGAGAATGTTGGCGATGCTCAGCGACGTGCCGTAGAGCTGCGAGCCATTGATCGCTTCGGTCGAGGTCGAGGAGACCGTCCCGTCCAGAAGCCCGCTGATGCCGGTGCCGTTCATGAAGAGGCCCGCGGCGTCGAACACTTGCCCGCTCGACAGCGTCAGGCTGTCGGCGGTGAGGGCCGGCGTCGTGGCGATCGTGATATCCGTGCCGCTGCGCGTGACGGAGATGTTCTGCCCGTTGAGGAACTGCACCGTCCCGCCCGGAGCGACATTCGTTGCGGCACCCCCGTTGGCCTGCAGGTTCCAGCCGGCCGAGGCCGTGCTGTTCAGCGCTGACAGGGCGGACTGCACGCTGTTGTAGGTCGTGCCGCCAATCGCAAGTCCCGCCGTCACCTGGTTGGTGGTCGGATTGTAGGCAGAGGTGCCGCCGATCGCCGTCGACACGCTGGTCCCAAACGTGTCGAGATCGGTCCCGACTGTCGTGATCGCCTGGTTCGTCGCGAAGAGCTGCGAACCGTTGACCGCGTCGGTCGAAGTCGAGGAGATCCGGCCCGCCGCCACATTGGTGATGGTGCGCTCGGCGCCGGCAGCGCCGACGCTGACTGTCGAGGCCGGGGCCGTGCCGGCGAAGTTGTAGGTTGTTCCATTGATGGAGGTGTTCGGCGTGGCGACCGCAGCGGCCGTGACGCTGCCGGAACCGAGAGCCACGGCTCCGGCATTTGTGGCGGTTGCACCGGCGCCAAGCGCGATCGCGTTGGCGGCAGCGGCATTGGCCTGGCTGCCCATGGCGATGGCGCTTGCGCCATTGGCGATGTTGCGGTCGCCGATGGCCACGGCGCCCTGGCCGGTCACGGTGTTCTGATAACCGATGCCGACCGCACCCTGCGCCGCGACGCCCGGCGTACTTACCGCCTGTCCGCCGCCGCCGACCATGTTGGTATTGCCCATGGCCACCGAGCCGTTGCCGGTGGCGCTGTTGTCCATGCCCTGCGCCACGGCGCCGTCGCCGGTGGCGGTGTTGGGGTCGCCGATCGCCACCGCGCCGTTGCCGTTGGCGACGTTGCCCGAGCCGATGGAGACTGCCTTGCCGCCGGTGGCGGTCGAGCCATTGCCGATAGCCACGGCATCTTCGCTATCGGCGACGGCGCTGGTGCCCATCGCGACGGCGTTCGCCGCCGAGGCATTGGCGTTGTTGCCGATAGCCGTGGCGGTGAGGCCCGCGGATTGCGCACCAGAACCGGCCGCGATCGAGCTGATTCCGCTGGCTGTGGCCGCATTGCCCAGCGCCAGTGCGAAGTTGGCCGACGCGGCGGCATTCGCTCCGAACGCTGCCGAGCTTGTCCCGGTGGCACTGGAACTCGTCCCGATCGCAGCAGCGAACTGGCCAGCCGCCACGCTTTGGCGTCCGATCGCGGTGGCGTCGGCCACGTTTGCCGTCACGTCCGTGCCGATGGCGATCGCGCTCTGAGCGAGAGCACCCGTTCCGGCGCCGGTGCGCCCGCCCAGATAGATGGCGTTCACTCCGGTGGCGGTTGCTCCAAAGCCAATGGCAGTGCCGTTGGTCTGGCTGGCTTTGGCATTGTGGCCGATCGATGTCGTCCCGTTGGCGGCGACGCCAATGCCGGCATTGGTTCCGATCGCGACATTGTCGCTGCCCGTAACCAGGCTGCCTGCGGAGGCCGACAGGCTAGCATCGTAGGCAACGGTGCCATCGCCGGTTCCCATGGCGACGTTGCGCGCGCCCGTCACGCCGGAACCGGCGCCTCGCATCACGCTGGCGATGCCACCGCCCATGGCTGTATTCTGCGCGCCTTGAACGAGCGTGCCGGCAGCAATGCCAACCGCAACGGAGCTGGCATTGCCCGTGGTAGATCCGGCGCCGGCACCCTGGCCCACAGCAACGGTGCTTGCACCAATGGCCAAGGCCTGCGCACCGAGTGCGGTCGCGCTGTTCCCCGTCGCCTGGGCGCGGTTGCCAACGGCGGTGGCGGCACTGTCTGACGCTATGCTGAGGCGGCCCAGTGCTACAGCGCCCGGCCCTGAGGCTGCGCTCTGAAGCCCGATCGCGATGGCCCATGAGTCGCTTGCTTCTACGTCCGTGCCGATTGCGATAGCTCCGCCGCCCGTGGCGCCCGTGCCGGGCACCGTGCGCGCGCCGAGATAGATCGAGTTGACCTCCGATGCGATCGCCCCGACGCCGATCCCGATGGCGTTGGTGGCGCTGGCATTGGCGTTGACGCCCTCGGCAATCGAGCCTGATCCGGATGCCGACGCGTTGCCGATGGCGATGGAGTTGGGAGCCGTCGCCGAACCGCCGCCAGCGGCATATTGTGCATGCGCGGGAACGGCGTGAAGCGCCGATAGGATTAGCAGCGCCACACCCGCGCACTTGCCCGCCGGAGCAACGGGCGTTCCTGACGATCCTGCGGCACAAGATGCGTTTCCAAACCCGAGCGCACCAAGGCCGATCCGATTACGCTTCACGCCAAGCGCGAGATGTGCCATGCGCAGGACGGCCATGAGGCGACGGCGAAGCGAACGGTCGCTCTTTTCCGCACCAAGAATCCAATTTCCTGCAAAGCAGGTGAGATCGCGCCGGGCAGCAGTTCCTCGCATGGCTATCATCGGGTGAGTATCTCCTCTACCGCTCTGCTCTCGATCGCGGCAGGCTCCGCCGGCCCCGCCACCGATGTGTTTCTGTTCAAGAATGGTTTGAGGTGGCTGGCAGCGGCACCATGCGCTAGAAGCGCATGACCATGCTTGCCACCGATTGCTTCGATGCTATCCAGCGTACTCGTCAGCCAAGCATCGCCCTCCTCCGGCACCGCTTGCAGAGCCCTCGCGGCTCGCTCAGCCGGGATTACTTCTTTGAGATGGGATTGGATCGCCTCGAGTTGTCGGGCACCAGCCTCGCCCGCAAGGAGCACTGCTGCAAGACCGTAGACGTAATGGGCAAGCAGCAGGTCCCGTTTGGCTTCGGATAGCGCGCTTCCGTAACGCTCTTCGAGCGTCTGCAGTGCTCGCCGCACCGATTGGTCAACGGCTTCGGCAAGTGTTTGCCACATGTTGGGGGCCGCTTCGCCGCTCATCCCCGAAGCCTCCTAGCCAGGACGTCGAATGCCGCCCTGCGGCTGAAGACCCGCGTCCAGCCTCGCGGTATCGTTCCCCATCCCCCGGCACTCCAGTTCTCCATCGTCATCCAGCCCCACCCGGACGCAAGCCTCGCGAAATAACCTCTGCTGCCATGTGGCACCCCTCACGCAGCACCGTCTGTCGTTGCATCCAGCCGCTCAAACATCGACAGTTCGGCGCTTCATGCGTGTCACACGCCGGGCCGGCGGTATTTCAGGAAATTGCTCCGCATATCAGAAGATTGCTGGAAAGACGCCTTCAATGAAAACTCGTCACCTTTTTATCACACTGATTTTATGGGGGATTTTCTTTAGAAGTTGCTTTATCAGTAATGTTTTGGTCGTAGCAGGAGCTAGAGTCTCATCCGTATTTCCGTCGGGGTAATGTCCCGGTGTTTCCGCATAACGGCAGTAAGGTGGCTTTGGCTCGAGAAGCCGCTGAGATAGGCGACTTCGGCGATCGTCAAATTGTTGTCGCCCAGCAATTTTTCCGCAAACGACAGCCGTAGCGCCAGCACATATTGGTGCGGCGGCTGCCCGAATGTCTTGGTGAAGGCTCGAATGAAATAGTATGGCGACAGCCCGGCTATCGCAGCAAGCTCCGCCACTGTCATTTTACGGGTGAAGTTCTCATGCAGGAATTCCCGGATTCTGCGAGCGCCTGCAGCGGAAAGACCGCCCTTCACGTCCGCAGGTTGCTTGCGCGCCGCCGAGTAGCCTCTCAGCAGATGAATGCCGAAGAGGGTGACGAGCGAGTCCACATAGATTTCGCTTGGCGGCTCCTGCTGTATCAGTTCCATTTTCAACAGTTCGGCAAACCGCAGAGCTTTCAAGTCGACGGTCCCGAATGCCGGCGGCTGAAGTGCTACCTCGCCAAGCTCCAGTTCACGCATGGCGAGATCAAGAAGGCTTTCCGACCTGAAGGCAACAATCAGCTCTTCTCGCGTGCTCGTCCATTCCGCCCTCACCTCAACATGCGGCGGCTGGATGACGATAGCACCCACGGGAGCGTCGTATTCCTGCATCCGGTCGCTGCCAAGAGCGGCTCGGATCCGTTGCGCCGGCGCGAGCATCACGGCGGCAAAGTGATTCTCGGCTACCAGCGTCTGCGATCCGGGAGGCCGGATAGCATGGATCGCCCCGCCTCTGGCCGTTGCCAGTCGCGGCCCAGCCGACGCCGGAATGACGTTGAGGATCTCAGAGTCCCCGCTTGCGTGAACGATCGTTTCGCTTTGCTGCACGTCTGTATCTTCTATCGTTGAGTCGGATATTTGCGGTGCAGTCCTCAATTGTAACGCGATAAGGTTGCGATGAGCGACCGAAGAGCAATTCGACGTTAGCCGGGTCAATCATAGCGATCGATCTTGACCGAGGAGTCTTTGGTTGAGTACGCAACGACCAGCAGAGTCGGCTCCCATATAGAACAAGCATGACAGAAGCTTCAAAATCCGTTACGGACCATGCTTTCGGCTGTACATGTTGCGAGGATCTTATCCGCAAGACGCAGAAATCGGACGGGCGCCCAGCACGTGGCGTCTGGCAGAGGCGCCCTTGCATCAGAGGCGCCGCCATCGAGGCCCCTTGCCCTTCGCACAACGGCCAAGGGCTTGCCGACCGAAGATGACGACGCTGCAGAGCGTGCGATTCACCCGGCGTATGTTTCTCGGCCGAAACCCAGTTTCCGCAGGACCACTTGTGCACGTTCAAAGGCGGCCACAAGGGCGCATTCAGCCTCGATCAATTGCTGTATGAGCGTGCAGCGTTGTTCGGCTATTATCCGAGATTGGGATAGTAGTGCGTCCAGCTCTACGGCCGGCACCTTCTGCGCCTTAAGATCAACCCATTGCTGCAGTATGGCTCGTCCTCGCCTGTCGAGTTCGTGCTTCTGCTGCCGAAGTCGGTCGGCACGGCAATGCGCCTTATTATACTGTCTGAGCACCATCGCGGCTTCAAGCCTCAACCTCATCGGGAGAGGCCGGACAACCGGGTTTGCGTTTCTCATGGAGGCAACTTTTTCAGGAGGGGCCCTCGTTCAAACAATCCGCTTATCATGCTGCCGGCCACATTGCCGGCGAAACACGTCATCCATCTGAATGCTTAAATCAACATGTTTGTGCAACCAAGTTTCCTCCATCACCGCAACGCATCGTCAGGCGTCCGTCACCGCACTACGACTTGGACAGGCTGCCTTGTGCAAGGACACAGAGCGAGGCAACCATGAGGGGCGCTCTGAAAAGCGTCCTAGTTGCAGTGCATAAGCGCCCGCTGCCCGCCGCCCGCCCCGTCGCGAGCTTCGTCTCTCTTACCCGAGTAGTTCGAGCACCTGCGGGAAGCGTGGATGCTACGAATCCAACGAGATCCGAGTCGTATTCAACCCACCTCATTGTTTCATGGATGGCGCTCGGGAGGAGCTCAAGCAGCAGGTCGACCGCTCGATCAGCTTCACCCTCAAGGGAATAAAAGCAAGCGACGTTGTATTTGGCCAGACAGTCGTCCCGATCGATGGCCAAGCGCGGGCTGCCCATTCTTTGGCACGATCAAGCTCGCCAAGCGCCGCGAGACCCACCGCGCCTAGATACGCGGCTCTCGAGTTTTCCGGGCGCAGCATGAATTCACGCTCGGCGCGCGCGACACCTTCCCGCGCCGCCACTTTCATTTCCTTCTCCTGCTTGAGCGATCGGAGAACGTTTACCAGCACGAGCAAGGACTGGTAGTCGTCAGGTTTGATCTCTGCGGCGCGTTGGAAATGCCTGGCCGCTTCGTCCAGTTTCCCTTGGGTAAAGCAAGCGCGGGCATAGAAGTAATATGCTTAGAACAGATTGGGATCGAGGTCGATCGCCTGGTCGAACTCCGCCATTTCTGCTGCTACTGCGACGGCATGACGGCAAAGCCTAAAGCCGCGGCGGGTCCCCGCCCCGCACTGATCCGACGCGACCAGGACCCTACTGCGACGAGGGGGAACGGGGATGGTCGACCCGTTGCGCTAATCCGGCCCAAGTACCGAAAGACAAAAAAGGCACGTCAAGCCGGACTTTGATTTCTGCCCTAAGTCGGCTTCAAGCAGTCACCCCGAAATTCGATGAAGCGTTGCGTCGTTGCCATTCGATGGCGGGCGAAGACAGAGCGGCGGCGACGATTCCCTCCGCCAGAAGCGCGATGCCTAACGTCGGTGTTGAGCCGGCGCTCTCATCGCATCGGATGCAAGGAGACGCGAAGGGCGAGCAGGAGGTCACATTACTCAGGCGTCAGTTCAACTCGATACGTTCACCCGTTGCCGCAGCGCGTTTTACCGCATCGACTACCCTCAAGGTTTCGAGCCCCTCACGCCCGCTGACAAGCGGCGGTTCGTCTCCGCGGATCACCTTGCAGAATTGCCTGATCTGCAGAACGAGCGGGTCCTCGTCGTCTACCTCGATACGCGTTTGGTCAAATGGCTGCCACCAACTCCGTTTACCAGGATTGCGCCAGACCTCGAGCGACGGAACAGCCAACGACCCGTGCGTTCCTCCGATCATGTAACAGGATTGCTCGGTTTTGGGGTAAGCCGGATTCTCTCCGGTTGTCATCTCCCAGCTCCACGGTGCGACCACCGCGTCCGAGACTGTCGCAGTTCCCAAAACTCCATTCTTGAACTCGATCAGGATCACAGCCGTTTCCTCAACTGCGTTGCCGCGCACCGCGTTGGACTCGCGTGCCTGAACCGCAGCCACATCGCCGAAAAGGTAGCGCAGATTATCGACGTCGTGGATGAGATTGAGGAAAACCGGCCCCGCACCGCGCTCACGACGCCACGAGATGTCGAAGTACTCGTCGGGCTTGAATAGCCAAAACATCGCATTGACAACAAGAACGCGGCCGAGCTTCCCGCTTTCGATGATTTCCTTTGCCTTCTGCGTCACCGGATTGTGTCGGCGATGATGGCCGGTCAATAGAGGAACACCTTTTTCCTCAGCCGCTGCGATCAGCTTTTCCCCGGATATAATGTCGTCGGCGATAGGTTTCTCGATGAGTGCGGGAACGCCGGCTTCAACGGCTTCCAACCCGTTCTGGACGTGAGCCTGGTTGGGCGTAGCCACGATTATCCCGTCAGGTCGGTCTGCGGCAATCATGTCCGCGAAGCTCGTAAACCACTTCACGCCGGCTTCCTTGGCAATAGTCTCGCCAACCGGCGTGGGATCGACCACCGCAATGAGTTGCGCCAAGGGCTCGGCCAGGACGTGTTGAATATGGCGCTTACCGATGAGGCCTGCGCCAAGTACGGCCAGCTTAACCCGTTGGGTCATGGTCAACTCAGCTCTTGCTCGCCGCCTTGATCATTGTCGCGGCGCGCCGGATGCCAAGCTGGTATCCTTCTGTTCCAAGGCCGCAGATCACGCCGTCCGCGCGGTGCGAAACGAACGAATGGTGTCGGAAGCTTTCGCGCTTGTGCACATTGGAGATGTGGATCTCGATCACAGGTCCTTCAAATGTGTTCAGAGCGTCGAGGATGGCGAGTGAGGTATGGGTAAAGGCTGCCGGATTGATGACGATGCCCGCACCGTCCTCGCGCGCCTCATGAATCCAATCGATGATCTCGTATTCCCGGTTGCTCTGATGAAAGCGGATTTCATGACCGAGTTCGGCTGCCAGTTTGCGGCAGTCCGCCTCTACGTCTGCGAGCGTTTCATGCCCGTAGATGTGCGGCTGGCGTTTGCCAAGCAGGTTGAGGTTTGGTCCATTGAGAACGTAGATCAGGCTCATAGCATAGTGTCCTTCTCGAGCACGTCGTCCTGGTCAGACGAACGTGATTGCTTGAACAGCAAAATCAGGGTCCGACTCGTAGAGATCTGCGCGCAAGCCGAGCCTTCCCGCTTCGAGAGCAGGCGCGGCGATCGTCCGCGCGGCGTCGAGAACGGCAGTGAGGAGCTTCTGCTTGGTCTCTGCAGTACGACCCGGTGCCATCCGCACGATGATTTGGATGAAATGACTATCGACATGCTCATCGCCCACGCAGGAGTGTGTCGCCTCCCGCGCAAGCGTGCGCACGGCGGAAGGTTTCACTAGGCCGCCGTCGCGAACGCAGCGATGCACGGTCAGCGTGAGCCGGTCCATGGCTACGTGCTCGCCTGCGCCCCGACTATAATCGATGATGATATGCGGCATTGGGATCTCTCCATTAAGCCGACAGGCGGCACAAGTCCATGAAGTGACGGGACATGCGCTCTGCGTCGGGTGCTATCCCGGTGAACAATTCGAAAGCCGCTGCTGCCTGGTAGACGGTCATGCCGCCGCCACGAAGGGTCCGGCAGCCTTTTCTTTCGGAGAGAGCAAGGAGCTCTGTGACGAGCGGCATATAGACGATGTCGGCGACCCAATGCCGTGGCAGAAGCCATTTTGGGTCGATCGGCAAGCCAGGATGGCTCTTCATACCCGTGGGCGTCGCGTGGATAAGGCCGTCCGCGGAGCCCAGGGCGCTGCCGACATCCGTCGTGGCGCGCGCACAACCCCTTGAGAACCGATCATTCAACTGCCCAGCCAAGTTTTCTGCCCGTGTCGGATCCTGGTCGAAGATCGATAGTCTCTCAATACCGAGCTTCATTGCGGCATGCGCCACGGCGACACCGGCGCCGCCGGCGCCAAGCAGGACGGCATGCGACTTCGCGACGTCCGGAAGGCCGCGCCGGAAATTCTCGTAGAAACCGTACCAATCAGTGTTGTGGCCGATCCTCTCGCCGTCACGAAACACCACGGTGTTGACCGCACCGAGCATCTCTGCATCCTCGGAAAGGCGATTGAGGTGGGCGATCACCGACTGCTTGCACGGATGTGTAATGTTGCTCCCGGCAAAACCGCGCCGCTCCTCCTCGTCTAGGAGGTCCGGCAGCGCCGAGGCAGGAAGGCCTCGCTCGGCCAGGTCGAGAAGCTCGTAGCGGTAATCGAGGCCCTGATGTCGAGCTTCCGTTTCGTGGAGAGCCGGGGACTTCGACATTTGAATGTCGGCCCCGATCAGTCCCACGAGGAATTTCTTGTCGCGCATTGGTATCGCCTTCGGACGTCAGTGGTGGGCAAGGATTTCGCCGAGGAAGGTTTTTGTGCGTTCGTGCTTGGGAGACTTGAAGAAGACCTCCGGTTCGGCCTCTTCGACGATTTCTCCGGAGGCCATGAAGATGACGCGGTCAGCGACCTGACGGGCAAAGCCCATTTCATGAGTGACACAGATCATCGTCATGCCGTCACGGGCGAGGCCGATCATGGTGTCGAGCACCTCCTTCACCATTTCGGGATCGAGGGCAGAGGTCGGTTCGTCGAAGAGCATGACCTTCGGCTCCATGCAGAGCGCGCGAGCGATGGCAACGCGTTGTTGTTGCCCGCCGGATAGCTGCGCAGGATACTTTTCAGCCTGGTCAAGGATTCGAACGCGTTCGAGATATTTTCGAGCCAGTCGCTCTGCGTCAGCGTGGCTTGTGCCTCGAACACGCATCGGGGCGAGTGTACAGTTCTGAAGTACGGTCATGTGCGGGAAGAGATTGAAGCTCTGGAAGACCATTCCCACTTCGCGCCGTATCGCATCGACGGATTTGGTGCTTCCGTCCAGTACCTGACCCTCGACGACAATCTTGCCGTCCTCGATCGTTTCGAGGGCATTGATGCAGCGGATTAACGTCGATTTTCCGGAGCCTGACGGCCCACAGAGGACGATTTTTTCGCCTTTGCGGACCGACAGACTGATGGATTTCAAGGCATGGAAAGCGCCGTACCACTTCTGCACATCCTCAAGGGAAATCAGCGTCGGTTGATCGTTTGCGGAATTGAGCACGGAACCCTCCATTTGGGCTTTAATTGACGGTGAACGGGATGTTCGGAATGGATTCAGGGAACTGCGGCAGATCGATCGCCATCCACTTCTTGGTGATGGCGGCAAGCTCACCATTGGCCTTGATCTTCTCGATGAAGGCGTTGACGGCTTCGTTCCAGTCCTTCTCGCCGAGACGGGTCCCGACTCCGTTGTAGGTCGTCAGAAAGTTAATCTTGCGCTCAAAGGTGCCGGCACTCGCCGCATCCAGCCGCTGACCATAGAACTGGTTGCCGCCAACCGCCTTTACCTGTCCGGAGATCAAAGCCTGGATGGTTGCGGCGTCATCATCAAACCGGCGAACCGTTGCGGTGGATCCGACGGCGTCCGTTACTGCCTTATCCTGCGAACTGGACTTCGGAACGCCGATCTCCCATCCCGCAACGTCTTCAGGCTTCGTAACCGTGTCGGATTTCGCGGCATAAAGCGAAATCGTGTTGGCGGCGTAGGGCTTGCTGTATTGAATTGATTTCGCTCGCTCTTCCGTCATTGCCATCGTTGCGAACAGGATGTCGACTTTGCCGGTCGTTAGCGCGGGAATGCGGTTGGCAACGGCGAGCGGCTGGAATTGAACCTTAACGCCCAACTCCTTTGCAAAAAGGTTGGCGACGTCAGCGTCGAAGCCGTCCTGCTGGCCGCTCGTATTGACGAAACCCCAAGGCGCGTTGTCGCCCTGGATGCCGACGACCAGCGTGCCCTTTGCCTTGATTTCTTCTACAGTTGCCGCAGAGGCGGCGGCAGCGCCGACGGTTGTGAAGGCAACAGTTGCCAGTGCAAGTCCGAGAAAATTCCGACGATTGGTATGCATAAGTATGCTCCTCCTCCAGGGTTTTGCTTCCAGCGAAGCGGTTAGCGGGCGGCTTTCGCCATCCGTTTTTCGAGGCCACTTCCGGCATGGGAGAGGGGCCAGCAAATGATGAAGTAGATTGCGGCGACGATCCCGAAGACGAGCAGCGGACGATAGGTCTGGTTTGAAATGATCTGGCCGGCGCGAGTCAGTTCAATGAAGCCGACGATTGCTGCTAGCGACGTGCCCTTGATGAGCTGGACAAGGAAGCCGATCGTGGCCGGCATCGAGATTTTCAGGGCCTGCGGCAGGATGACGTCTTTCATCCGCGAGACATAATGCAGACCGAGGGCGTTGGCGGCTTCCGTCTGGCCCTTCGGCACAGCCTCGATGGAGCCGCGCCAGATCTCTCCCAGGAAAGCACTGGCATGGAGCGTGAAGGCGATTGCGACCGCGATCCACGCGTTGACCTCGATGCCCAACAGAGCAACGCCGTAATAGACAACGAAGAGCTGCATCAGAAGGGGCGTGCCCTGGAAGATGCCGATATACCCTGCGGTGATCGTCCGGAAGACCTTCTTCTTCGAGGTGCGCAGCAGCGCTATCAGGATTCCGAATATACCCCCACCGATGAAGCCCACGATCGCGAGCAACACGGTCCACTTCAAACCCTGCATCAAAAAGAAGAATTCATTTTCGCCGATGGGACCCATGGCTGCCTCCTATCGCGTCGGGTAGTTGAAGTAGTGGCGAGAAATGAGGGCAAAGAGGCCCATCATCAGCGTCGAAATAACCAGGTAGATTGCGGTCACCGTGAAATAGACTTCGAAGCTGCGGAAGGTGTCAGATTCAATGCGCTGAGCGGCCGAGGTCAGTTCGTAGGCGGCGATTGACGTGCAGACAGACGTTGTCAGTGTCAGCATGATGAACTGGCTTGTGAGCGAGGGATAAATCGCCCGCAGCGCCGGCTTGAGCACGATGAGCCGGAAAACGTCCGCCTTGTGCAGACCAAGTGCGAAACCTGCCTCGATCTGGCCGCGCGACACGCTCTCGACCCCGCCTCGGATGATCTCGATTGCGTACGCCCCGCCATTGATGCCGAGGGCAATGATCGCAGTGACGGTCGGATTGAGGCGTATGCCCATGAGAGGAAGGGCAAAATATATGAAGAAGATCTGCACCAGGAATGGCGTATTACGCACGACCTCGACGAAGAGGATCACGGGAGTGCGTGTCATCTTGCTCTTGGAAGACCTTGCAACAACGCCCAGGAGTCCTATGACGAGTGCGAGGACCATCCCAGCCAACGCAAGGCCAAGCGTTCCAAGCGAGGCCCATAGCAATTCCGGGGCGCGGTCGAGGACCGCACCGAAATCAAACGTATAAGTCATGTAAGACTTCCTCCCTCCGACCGGCTTACGCCGCGTCGGCGCCGGATCAATGATCCGGTTTCAAAATTCCCAGTGCGCTGTCATGCAGATGTTTTAGATGTGCCTCCGGGTCCACCGGCCCGACGAGTGGCACTTCAACCGAGATAGCAGCGCCGTATTCGGTTGCCGCCCAGAGGTCCTTCAATGGCAATTCGCCTTCTCCAGGAGCGAGCCTACCGCTTCTCGCCTCGGCGATCATTGCGTCCGTTGTTTTGGGAGCAGGCCCGCGGACGTCGCAAAGCTGGACGTGTTTTACCTTCCCTGCATTTCCGCGAAGCTCGTCGATCGAAGCGCCGTTTCGGAAGAAGTGAATCCCATCAACGAGGGCACCGGCGTTCTCTGCTCCACAGGAATTCACGACCGCAACACTGTCGCCAAAGGTTCTTACCGTCCGCCAGCCCATGTTTTCGATGTCGACTGACATTCCATATCGCGCCGCGAGGGCGCAAAACTCAGAAAGGTTTGTGGCAAGACGGTCGCCGTCTCGATCATCGCCGCAAACACTCAGCCGGCGCGCTCCTATGTTCGCAGCGGCTGCCACGGTCGCCTCATGGGAGGCCGCAACGAAGCTCTCATCGATCACGAAGAACTCGATATCAAACACCTTGATGCCTTCGCCATCGGCAATTGCCTTGAACTCCTGGGCACTTTGGCTGCCCACCGGCAACTCGTAGAAAGGGGCTCCGGGAAAGGCGGGGTGCAGACGCAGACCTATCGACGCAAAACCCGCCCGAGCAGCTATCACGGCGAATTCTTTGGGCGGCAGCGCGATGGATGAAAAATGCGCCACGCCCAGTTCAAGGCCCGGTCTTGGCTTCGCGACGGTCATCACAAGATCCCCTTTGTCGCGAGGTGATTGCGCAGATTGGTTCCCGTGCGGTGAATATGTTGACGCAACATATCGCACGAATAGTCCAGATCCCGCGCGACGGCTCCCTGAGCGATCTCGCTGTGCTCCTGGCTGACGTTGCGGTCACCCGACGTGCGGGTCAGAAACACCCGGCGATAACGGTCGTTGAGATTAAGAAGCAATTTGCAGAAATGGAGCAGGATCGGCTTCCCGCAGCCAGATATGAGTGTCAGATGAAATTCGCGGTGGAGCTCTTCCCAGCGCTCCAGTGTCTCTGGCCGAGCCGCGTCACGCTCGGTGCGGTTAAGGCGATGCAGCGCGCGCATGACGTTGCCTTCCCACTCCACATCGCCGAGCCGCATGGACTCGCGAAGCGCAAAGACTTCAAACTCTTCGCGCAGGGTGGTGATCTCTTCCAGATTGGCCAAGGAAATTGATGAAACGCGGTAGCCGCGATTGTCCTCGAACTCCACTAGACCGTCCGATATCAGCCGCGCCAACCCTTCACGCAGCGGACTGAGGCTTACGTTGAACGTCTTGCGCGCCTTGTCGAGATTGATCTTGCTGCCGGCCTGAAGCTCGCCGGAGATGATCGCTTCACGCAGACGGGATGCAAGCTGGCTCCCAATTGTGTTTTTGCCGTCATCGAGAAAGCCAGAAGACGATGGAGCATCTTCTGCCGTCGGAGCAAATGCGCCGTCGTCATCCGGTATCATTGTTCCTCCCAAAGCTCCTGAACTAATTGTCGATGATCGATATAATAAACGATTATTCGTGTCAATCTGAGTGCACTGAAATCTGCAAAAAAGCCAAGCCTATCTTCCCTGATGCAGATAATACGTAATAATATCAACGCATCGCGTGCCGCTGCGCTTCTTCTCTCGGCTTATTGGCGCCGCGATAATGTACGGAGCGCTTGACAGATAATCGATTATTCGGATAGTCGGGGAAATCGGGAGGTAGCCCACATGGTGATCAAAACTGAGAGCGATCTGACGCCAGCCGTCCTTGCTGTGATGCATCGCACTGAAGACCCCCGCCTGCGAGAAATCCTTGTGGCGATCGTCAAGCATCTTCATGCCTTCGTGCGCGAGGTTCGACTGACGGAGGTCGAGTTTCGGGAGGCTACAGCCATGCTGAATGAGATCGGGAAGCTGCATACTGATCACCACAACGAGTTTGTGCTGATGGCGGGTTCTCTTGGCGTGTCTTCACTTGTCTGTCTGCTGAACAATGGCGACAGAGGACAGACTGAGACCTCCCAGTCGCTGCTCGGCCCATTCTGGCGCCTCAACTCTCCGCGAGTCGAAAATGGCGGGACGATTATCCGATCCGAAACGCCGGGCACTCCCTTGTTCGTGCATGCCAAGGTCGTTGACCGCGACGGTAAGCCAATTGCCGGCGCCGAAGTGGATGTGTGGCATGCATCTCCCGTCGGTCTTTATGAAAACCAGGACCCGGACCAGGCCGAGATGAACTTGCGCGGCAAATTCATGACCGACGAGCAAGGCCGGTTCTGGTTCAGGACCGTCAAGATGGTTGGCTATCCGATACCGGTCGATGGCGTGGTCGGACGCCTGCTCAAAGCTCAGGGACGCCATCCATACCGACCAGCGCACCTGCACGCACTGATCTTCAAGCACGGATACAAGACGCTGATTTCCCAAGTCTTCGACCCCAGCGACCCGAACATCGACTCCGATGTTCAGTTCGGTGTCACGGCAGCGCTGACCGGCGACTTCACTCGTCATGAGGAGCCTCATCCGACCGAAACGGATATTCCTGGTCCGTGGTTCTCGCTCGACTACACCTATGTCATGGAGCCCGGCGAAGCCGTTTTGCCGCGTCCCCCGATCAAATAAATCACAATCAGCAGAGCAAACGATATGATCACCGAAGAAGAACGCCTGGCCGCGGCAGACGCGCTGCTCAAAGCTGAAATCGAGCGCAAGCCGATCATACAGCCTAGCGAGACCTACCCGAACCTCGAACTCGAGGACGCCTACCGGATTCAGGCTTTGTGGGCGGAGGCGAGGGTGGCCAAGGGCGCACGGATCGTCGGGCATAAGATCGGCCTGACGTCACGCGCCATGCAGATGGCCTCGAAAATGACGGAGCCGGACTACGGCTGCATTCTTGACGATGCGCTTTATAATGACGGAGCGCAGATCAAGGCTGACTTGTTTATCAAGCCGCGCCTGGAGGTCGAGCTGGCCTTTGTTATGGGTGAGGATCTCGTCGGGCCCGGCACCAGGATCTATGACGTCCTGCGTGCGACCGAGTTCGTTGTCCCGGCACTCGAGATTATCGACTACCGGACCGAAGTCCCCCGAGCGATCACCGACACCATTGCGGACAACGCGGCTTTCGGCGCCATCGTCGTTGGCGGTCGTATAATTCGACCGATGGACATTGATATCCGCTGGGTCGGAGCGACTCTTTCCAAGAACGGCATCATCGAGGAGTCGGGCGTGTCGGCGGCGATCATGGGACATCCGGCAGCTGGCATCGCTTGGCTGGTCAACAAACTTCATGCTGTGGGCGGTGGCCTGAAGAAGGGACAAATAGTCCTGGCCGGCTCCTTCACGCGTCCTGTCGATATCGCAAAAGGTGATGTCATTCAGGCCGACTATGGCCCTGTTGGCTCCATCGGCGTGTCATTCGTGTGAGGTGCTAGATGGAACATCCTGTCAATCGGTTCAAGCGGAAGCTCCTTGCTGGTCAAAGTCAGATCGGCCTGTGGTGTGGCTTGCCGGGAAGCTACGCCGCAGAAATCGTCGCGCCTTCAGGTTTCGATTGGCTCCTGTTCGACACGGAACATTCTCCGGCTGACGTTCTGACCGTGCTGCCGCAATTGCAAGCGGTCGCACCATACGACGTTTCCCCAGTCGTCCGCCCGGCCATCAACGACCCCGTTCTCATCAAGCGTTTCCTGGATATTGGCGTTCAGACACTGCTCATTCCCTACGTTCAGAACGCGGAAGAGGCGAAAGCCGCAGTCGCGGCCGTGCGATATCCTCCGGATGGTATCCGTGGTGTTTCTGCCTTGACGCGCGCCACTCGTTTCGGCCGAGTTGCGAACTATGCGCAAAATGCGGAACGGGAAATTTGCCTGTTGCTGCAAGTTGAGACGCGGGAAGCGCTTGGCAACCTCGAGTCGATTGCGTCGGTAGAGGGAGTGGACGGCGTATTCGTAGGACCGGCAGACCTGGCAGCGAGTTTCGGACACAGGGGCCAACCGAGCCACCCGGAGGTGGTCGATGCAATTGTCGACGCGATTGAACGCCTGAAAGCGTTGGGCAAGCCTGCAGGCATTCTTACCCCGGATGAAAAGTTCGCGGCACGGTGCATCTCGCTCGGAACACTATTTACTGCCGTTGGTGTCGATGTCGCTGTTCTAGCAAGGGGATCGGAAGCACTCGCCGCACGATTTGCATCTCAGGGAGCGTCCCACGATGTCGCAACGTGATGAAATCCTTACTGAAATCGCACCGACAGGAGTCATCAGAGCGGCGGTCAACATGTCGAATGCCGCACTTGTCCAACTCGATCCAGTGACAGGCGTTTTAACAGGGCCGAGCGCGCAGATCGCGATCGCACTTGCGGCAGAACTCGACTGCAGTTTGTCGCTGGTCCGATACGGATCGGCAGCTGACATTCTTGCGGCTGCCGAAGACAATGAGTGGGACGTTGCATTCATTGCTTCCGATCCGTCACGTGCCGACAGGTTCTCCTTCTCGCCCCCCTATACCACGGTGACCGCCAGTTTTCTGGTGTCAGACAGTAGCCCGCTAGGCAGCGTCGAGCATGTCGACGTCAAAGGAGTACGCATTGCCGCCGCCAGAACCGCTGCGTATACAAAGCAGCTTGAGCGACAGGTTAGAAATGCAATTGTCCTCCATGCCGAAAATCCCGCCTCCGCCCTGGACATGCTTGTATCCTTCCGGTGCAATGCGGCTGCGGGCTTGACCGAGTCTCTGTCACGCTTCTGCGAAGAGAATCCAGGTTTCCGCATTGTTGATGGGACATTCTCGAAGGTGCCTCAGGCGATCGCTGTGCATCGGAGGTGCGTTCACGCTTCAACCTTCCTGTCGGACTTCATCCAACAGCATTGCCGTGCGGGTAAGTTTAGCAATTGAAGCAGTTGGCGGCACATGCGAGGGAGCCAGGTCGAGGGGACGCGACACGTTAACTCCCGAACAGTCAATTGGAATCCTCTTTCCTCTCAAGCGTTCAGACTCGGAAGTTCATGTTTCGTTGAGCCTTTGAGTAGGATGTCGAGCAACTCTTGTCCCTAAGGGTTGGTGGTGGCCGCCCCCTTGGGCGTGTGCTTCGTGGTGCTGGCGCAGCAAATCCTTGCCTAGTCGTTGCCATACGGCGGTGATGACGACTGCATGGATGTGCCCGCGCGTCGGCCACGCCCCGCCGCGAGAATGGCCTAGATCGGCGCTCCTCCCCCACAGCACCATGACCGCGCCAGGTAAACTGCGAGCTCCATCCGACCGACTGGATGAGCATCATCAGGCGACGCGCAAGCCGGTCGGCGGTCTTTTTTGCCGAGTTGTACCATCCCGTCAGGAGTACCAGCTTCATGCCTGGACGATCACTACCGCCATCAGCTTGCCGGGAAGAGCTTCGACGCAAGCAACAGGGCGGCAGTTAAAATTCGTCCTAGTACGGCCGACACGAATGGCTGAAAGGTCCCCGCTTAGCGGCCGATTCGCTCGTTCGCTCGAATTTCGGCTCCCCACCCGACTGAGACAATCGAAAGCCGGCAACATGCCAAAAGCGGGATGTCGACTTCTATCCTTCGCCGAGAACGGATTCGGACCGGCGACCGTGGATGAATTGAGATTGTGATTTCAACCCTCTGCGCCGGCGGACAGATTGGAGCGATGACTGCATCTTCGTTCGCCATCAACCTTGAGAAGCCCGCCCTGTTGCTCTATATGATGCGTGATGATTGATGCGTAAGTGGAGCGGATATGAGAACGACCCTGGCGATCGACGATGATGTTTTGATCGCAGCGAAGGCGATGGCAGCCCAGCAGCGTCGAAGCGTCGGCGAGGTCATTTCCGAGCTGGCGCGGCGTTCTCTGCGCCGGCCGCGCGGTGGCGGCGAGCGCAATGGAATTCCTCTCCTGTCACCCCGGCCGAATGCGCCACCGGTGACGCTCGAAATCGTCAACGCCTTGCGTGACGAACTGCCGTGACTTTCCTGCTCGACGTCAATGTGGTGATCGCCCTAATCGATCCGGGTCACGTAGCGCATGATGACGCGCACGAGTGGTTCGCGTCCAATGGACAGACCGCGTGGGCCACTTGCCCCACTACCGAAAATGGTGTCATCCGGATCGTCGGAAACCCCAAATATCCCAATTCTCCCGGTTCGCCGTCACTCGTGATGGAGGTAGTCGGAAAATTGCGGTCGCTCCCCGGTCATAGCTTTTGGCCGGATGATGTGAGCCTTGTCGGGTCAGGTGATATCGCTCCCGCGAAGATCCTGACTTCGGGGCAGGTAACTGACACCTACCTACTTGCCCTCGCCAAGGCGCGTGGGGGCAAGCTGGCGACATTCGATCGCAAGCTATCAGCAGCGGCGGTCACAGGGGGCAATTCCGCCTTGCACCTGATCACTACGAAGAGGTCGTGAGTTCCCGTTGAGACGTTATGCAATCTTCTGTAACGGGCTTTGCGTCAATCCCTTGTGAGCTTAGTCCCTCGCCGAGTGCTTTCTTCTGTCCGCAGTCGGCGCCGGGCAGCTGCTCTATGGGTCAGCTGAGGACCGGTTGGCCAATCTTTTTTGAGGCGCAGTCACCGCGTGCCGCCTTGCGGCTTTGACCGAGGCGGGCGTCACCCCAGAAGTCGCCACAGCTCTCCTCGACATGTATGCATCGCGCGCGGGCGCGTCACCCGCCAGGAGAACAATGAGCATTGGCACGGCTCAACACCTTTGGCAGTCGCGCTCAAGCCACAGACGCTCGCTCAACCCGGGGGATGTGCCTATCGAAGATGGAGCAGCGACGGATTTGAATTCGACGTGATCGAGCATGGCCCGATATTCGGCGCCGTGATCCGTTTTTAGCTGCGCTATGGTTGGTGTACGCATTTTCGGCTGCACGCCTGTCGGCTTGGCTCTCCGCTCATTCGACTGAGGAAAGAGCCGACCCATCCCGGTTATTGCGATGTACGAGGGCCTGGGCCATTAGTCGACGATACCCGATGGCGAAGGACCAAGTGATTGTGATCCTATGTTCGCTCTGAAAAATAGCATAGCTGCTCGACGCCCGGACGTGTGATGCGGATCGACTTTTAGCAGCGGGCCGCGTTAGGCAAGCCAACGATCTACAGCCATTGGCGAACGCCTCCGAACTCGCTATGGCCGCCTTGATGTCCGGAGATCCGGGCATCTTCTCAGGAGTCGGGACAAGCCTGCGAGCGGCGCTCGCGGGGCAGATGCGATCGCTGAACCAGGCCTTTAAGACCACCAGAGGGGCGCCAAATCGCCACGACGCTCGTGCCCGCCGACTCCAAAGCGAATTCACCAAAACCTTCCGCAACCAGGTCATCCTCTCGAGCCGCGAGGCCGGTCGCGCCTTGTTGCCCCAGGTGCCGCGCGAGGAGAGATTATGTTGCAGCACGACCTCGAGGTACTGCTCGACATGAATTACGGACCCGTCTTCTACCGGCTGCTTGTCGGGCATCGTTCACTCGACACGGGCTTCGCCGACAGCATCGTCGCGATTGCCTTGGAAGCAGTGGCGACCCGCGAAGAAAGGTAGAAAACGAAGCGGAACCAAATCCGCTCGCACAACCGATGTTACCGGTCCGTTGCGGCGAGTACCGACTAAAAGGCGACCGATGTCTTCCTCGTAGATCGTGCAGAGCGCGTTGCCTTCGTTGAGATCCAGGTCCGTCAAGGCCAGCAGCGAGGCGCGGACAAGCGTCCTGGTTGGAAAGTCTCAGCTTCGCTTCTGGACAGAAAGCGTAAAGCTCGTCGTCGGAACGGCACCGCGCGTGGCTCCCTCGAGCCAGGCTTCGTATACTCCGCATTGGACTTATATTAGACCCCTCATGGTGGCGGATGGTTCCAATCAAAACGGCGACAGAGCCTGCACAGAGGGGCTAGTCATGGCGGGCTAGTAAAGCCGCGCAAGTCCTCCCGTTCCCCGCCAGCAATTTGGATGCTGCCGGCGACGTGGCCAACCGGTTATTTATTTTGATCTTCGGCGCGGAGCCGATGCTTTCGTCGCCAGTCGGCGGGCAGCCGGCTCAACCGCTCTGGCTTGTTCGGCGTCCCCGCTAGCGGCCGCCATCTCGGTGTGCGCCTCGGCCATGATCTCGCCTTAGCCTTCACCGAGGTCCGCAACAGCGACCCTGCCTTGATCATAGGCAACCAGTCCGGGCACAACTCTTCTACCCGTAGGCTGAGCAAGGAACTCGATCCGTTTCATAAATGCGCTTCCGTCGAACCTTTTGGACATTGTCAATGGCCCGTCGCCGGAAGGCGCTGCGTGGAAGAAAATCTCAAGATTGACTACAGGTATCGGACGCATGCTGCGCAGAAGATCAATCTCCGGTCGCGTCGTTACGGCCAAGGAGCAATTATCAGAACGGAGTGCTTCAAAGACTTCCGGCACCGTCGACACTGCGATCGACTCATGCCCACGCTCCGCCAGTTTCGTGGCGATCATATTGGCCGCCGCCTTGGGCAGAAACACAAGGATTTTGTTGGGACGAATGGCTTCCAAAGATGGCGAGTTCCTCATACGGAGACGAAGAATTTAGCCTTTGCCTGTGCAAGAGTGTGTTTGGTTTTGTGTGATTTTGTTGCGGGCCTCGCCCACTCGTCCCAAAGGACGGGACCTGGCGACTTAGCGGGCTCGATGATTTGCCACCCCGAACCGCTCCGGAAGCACCCGGTCGCTCTCGCGCGCCTCGTTGACGCGATCGGGTATAGGGGCTTGTGGGATCACACAGCGCAGCCAACGTGGCCAGTCGTTCGCTTAGGCGCGGCGCCGCTCGCCGCATGCCCTTCGGTAGGAAAATCCATCTGTGCCGCGAGACCTTGCGGCGCTCTGTTCAGGAGTTCGATCGTGCCGCCATGTGCCCGCACGATGTCGTCGACGATCGAGAGCCCGAGACCGAACCCCCCGCGGTCGGTCGATGTTCGCGCCGTATCGGCCTTGAAGAAAGGTTCGAGCACCCGGGTACGCAAACTGACGGGAAGGCCCGGGCCGTCATCGATGACGCATATTCTCAGGCTCCCATTTCCAAGGATCGAAAGCTCCACCGATATTTCGTGAGCGAACTTGGTGCTGTTTTCGACGAGGTTGGTGATCGCACGTGCCAGTGATCTCGGCTTGCAGCGATAGGCAAAGCGCTCCGGTCCCACATATCGCACATTGAAGCCGACGTCGGAGAAATCGGAACAAACAGTCGTCAACAGACTGGGCAGGTCGGCATTGACCGGTTTCTCGGCCGCCATCTCCTTGCTGAGATAGCTGAGCGTATCGTTGACCATGTCGCTGAGAGCTGAGATATCGTTCAGCAACGCTGCTTTCAGCTCCGGCTGCGTCGAGCGCTCCGCCCGCAGCCGCAGTCGCGTCAGTGGTGTACGGAGGTCGTGGCTTATTGCGCGCAGCATGCGCGTGCGGTCATCGATCATGCTGCGAACGCGGCTGCGCATGTCATTCAATGATTTCGCTAGGGTTCGGATTTCGGCCACTCCGCCTTCGTTGAAAGGCCTGTCGGGCCCGTCATCGGGCTTCAAGGTTTCTGCGGCCTGCGCAAATTTAAGAAGGGGAGCCGCAATCACCCGTGCCGCATAGAGCGACAGAAGAACCACGGGCAGGACAAGACCCATCAGTTGCAGGACGATGCTGACTTGCTGATCGCTGATCCATGCATCCGGAGGCGGTGGCGCAGGGAGGAACGCCAGAGCCCGGTCATCACCGACCCCGACGACCAGCACATCGTGTAGTTTTCCAGCGGAAGTCTTCGCCCGGAAAGCCGTTGCGAAGCTGGCTGGCAGATTGTTCTGCACAAGATGGCGGACATCCTCAAAGGAGATGTCCGTATCTGCCTGCTTCAAAAGCTCCGCTGCCGAAACCTGTTCGACCCGAAGCCCTGTCCCGGACGTGGCGTCTAGAATCGCCGCTCGTTGCTCTGCGGACGTGGACGCTCGAACCTGATCGACGACCGTCTCGATCTTCAAGGCCGTCGTTCTGGCATACGAAACACTCTCCAGATCGTCACGCAAGAGCAATTCGGAAATTACACCCAGCATGACGAGGCAGATGACGGGGCCGACAGCCAGGGCCGCAATCTGTCGGCGGATCGACCCAGCTTGAAAGCGTGCAAACATCAGTACGCCTCGACTTTGGGCGTGAACACGTAGCCGCCGAGCCGGACCGTCTTGATCAGGGTCGGCTCCCGAACATTGAATTCGATTTTCTGGCGAACTCGGCTGATGTGAACATCTATACTGCGTTCGACCGGACCTGCAGCACCGGCATGGGTCAGCCGGAGAAGCTGCTCACGCGTCATGACGCGACCGGGATTCTGGCAGAATGCGAGGAGAATATCGAACTCGGCCGTCGTCATCGAAACGTGCACGCCCTCCGGATTCACGAGTTGCCGCAGGATCGGATCGATCTGCCAACCGGCGAACTGCATGGCTGTCTGCTGCGGGGGGGAGATCGCTCCGTATGAGGCGCGCCGCAACAGCCCTTTTATTCGCGCCATCAATTCCCGCGGATGAAACGGCTTGGTAATGTAGTCGTCAGCTCCAAGCTCGATGCCTACAATGCGATTAATTTCATCGCCAAGTGCTGTGAGCATCACGATCGGAATGGTCGACGAGGCCCGCAGCCGCCGGCATATGCTGAACCCGTCTTCTCCCGGCAGCATGCCATCGAGCACAACCAGATCGAAGGACTGCTTCTTCAGGATTGCATCCATGTTAGCGGCTGAGCCAACCGCAGCAGCTTCGAAACCATTCTCCGTCAACATTTCGATGACCATCGCAGCGATCTCGTCGTCGTCCTCGACAAGAAGAATGCGAGGCACTGTCTCTGGCGCGATGAGATGTTGAGCTGTCATGTGGTTGCTCTTCAAGGGTGTGATCGAAAGCTGGGTTGAGGCACGATGTTTCATTGTCGCCAAAACACACCCAAAGTCACGGGTGAAGATATTTTGATATGTTAAGCTAAAGCTGGACCGTAGCGAGGCGCCACCACTCCGTCGGCCGCGCGACGATCATCGATACCGAAATCACCGGCTGGCCACACCATGACGAGTATTGGACCGAGCTTGTCTGAACGGATGGCTGGCCTTGAATTGTTCGGGTGCAGACAACTGGTCTGCACACTCACGCGGAAGCTGTGCGGACTGTTGCGAATGAGTGTCGTTCTGCACTCATTATCTGCGTTTCGCTCTGTTAGGCAGGACCCGCGGGGCCAGCGGCATCGCCACGCCAACATTTCTTAACATCAGAAAACCCAAGTTAACGACGTCGTCCGGGATAGTGCGGCCGCGAGAGGTATGACGCATTCCGCGTTGAACACTCTCTCGATCAGCCCCCAGGAGCGAGTTCGAATGTCATTGACCAAGTCCTTTTTAATCCGGCCGCGTGTCGCCATAGCTGCGGGTTTCGCGGTGTTTGCTTGCCCCCTGTTGCAGGCACGCGCTGCCGACCTTTACGAGAGCGAGGCGGCCGCCATTCCACCGTCAGGGAGCTTCGACAACGGACGCTTCGGTGGGATACGCCAGAAGCTTTCGGACTGGGACGTTATGGTCGGCGCCGGAGCCATCTATGCGCCAAAATTCGAAGGATCCGACGAGTTTGAACTCGTCCCCATTCCTATGATCTCCGCAACCTTCGGTGATCGCGTCACCGTCGATCCTGGCGGGGTGGCCGTCGACGTGTTCAAGTCCAACGGTTTCAAGTTCACGGTGAAGGGCGGCTACGACATGGGAGGGGGGCGCGATGAAGACGATTCCCCTCACCTTAAGGGCCTCGGTGACATCGACGCCGGCGCTGTCGTTGGAACGCAGATCTCGTATGAACTGGGGCCCATGGAACTTTATGCGTCTGTCGACAAAACGATTGGCGGCAGCGACGGTCTGCTCGGTGAAGTCGGAGCGAATGTCTCCCATCACCATGATCGCTTTATCCTTTCCGCGGGCGCTTCCGCGACATTCGCCGACGACAACCATATGGAGAGCTACTTTGGGGTAACGGCTGCCCAGTCCGCACGGTCAGGCTTGCGGCAATACGATGCAGGCGCGGGTCTCAAGCGCGTCGACCTCGAAGCCTCCGTGACCTACATGGCGACGGAAAACTGGCTGATCCGAGGCCAAGCAGGTGTCGGCTTCCTGACCGGCGACGCGAAGGACAGCCCGATCGTTCAGGACGATGTGCAGCCGTCAGCGATGTTGGTCGTCGGTTACAAGTTCTAGGAGACCAGCAGACAACAGCAATTCCGCTGGTCTCCCTGCATCGGGATCGGCGGAATTTCTGTGGCCGGCACAGCGCGACCCAGATCGTCGCGTTCGGCGACCAGCGTGCCTGGCGTCCCTGCCTTCGGCCTCCACAGAAAGACCGCTAGCCGTGCGGCAGTCTCCGGACGAGCACCGGAACCACGAACGAGGCTGCGAGCCGCAGTCGACAGACCGGCGACCGTGGCATTGGCCGGCACGATGCGGGTGATGGTCGCGTGAACAACGAGATCGATATTCTCTTTCCTTTCCATAACACGGTTGAATACTTATCAGGGCAATGCGGGGAAGCGCCCCCTGCTAAGTGAGGGAAGACGGGTGCGGCTATCGCCACTGCGCCATCTGTGTGGCTGCCGGCGTGTCGGTGAACGAGGGCCTGTCTTTCCACAGGCTGTCGCTTGCCATTCTTGCGTACCCCAAGTTGTAGACCGAGCGCATGTAATTCGTATTGAATGGGTCGGTCATGTCGTAGGAAACCTGCGCATCGATCGAAGCCATCCGAAACCGAATGCCGGTCTTTTGGGCATAGGCGTAGGTAGCCAGCAGCGCGCTGCGTGTCTGTGCCTTGATGAGGAGTGAACTCGCCCTCGCCATGACGATCAACGTATTGTTTGTGGTCATGGCGAATTCCGGCATGAGGGCGTTGTTGACGAGAATGTACATGTTGAACTTAGGCCCTTTGGGCCATTCGTCCTCTTCTGCATTGGCAATCCACCCCTCCGGGATGGTCAGGATCTGGGAGGCTGCGCCTCCGTCGGAGTGCATCTCCTCAAACATTCGCCCACCGGCTTGGGCCTTGATGAGCACAGCGGGATAGAGGCCCGGGATGCTGGCCGATGCGATGATGATGTCCCGGAAGAGTTGCAACGCGTCGGGCCGGTTGCTGTCGGCGATGGCACCCATGTTCCAGATCACCGCTCTTTGGGAATCGAGGTTCGAGGTCAAAACGAGCAAGCGCCGTCCTTTGCGATGCTCCACGGCGATTCTCGCCAGTGTGTCGTGCGTCAGATACCGTTCGACCATTTTCCGAAGCGGTTCCTGGTTGAGGAGACTTGCGCCCAGCAGCCCCCTGGGCAGAAATCTCACGTCGACCAACTCCTGGGCGACGCCGCTTGTATAAAGATCGACCAGCGCCTTGTCGTAGGCCGGCCCGAGAAAGGCATAAGGTGCAATCAACGCACCCGTGCTGACGCCGCTGACCATGTCGAATTCGGGCCGTTGTCCCTTGTCCGACCAGGCCTTCAGCGCTCCGACACTGAACGCGCCCCCGGCCCCTCCGCCCGACAATACGAGGTAGTTGATTTCCTTGTGTCTCAGGATAGGAAGCCAAGCACGTCCCTGGGGCAAACTTCCACGCGAATCCGCGTAAATGCGGATATCGCCAAACCCCTCGACACTGGCTGCCGATGCGGCTTTTGGCCCGTAAGGAATACGGCCCGGCGCCATACAACCAGCAAGAAACGCCAACAGGAGGATAGCCAGCAGTCGAGGCATATCTGTAGCCTCTACCTGCAATTCCGACGAGACATCAAAGCGTCCGCCAGCCGTCCACCAGCCGCCGTGAATGCCGCTTCCGCTTCGAAGCCTGTTCGCCCGACTTGGTGACCGCAGTAGCAAACCTTCATAGTTCACAGCCAGATTTCTTCGAGATATCTCTGGCGGAACTAATCGATTCTGTCGTTGGCTTGGGTTTCCTCTTGTTAAGAGTTGTTAAGCCGCATCCGCAGGAGCAACGGCGGATAATACGATTGCACGAGTAACTCTGGAGCCCGGAGTGCCTTTCTGCCCGGTACCGCCCGACATCAAACTTAATCTATCTTAATCGATCTTCGACCCCGCCTCACATTCGATCCGCTACATCCCGTGCAGAAAGTAAGGGATTGTGAGTGCAGTAAATGAAGGCGGCCCATCGTAGAATCGTCGACATCGGCAGCATTGCGGCCTGCCTAGTCGTCTCAGGCTGCACGGTCGTAGCCGATCTCAGGAAACCCGACGTTGAGATCGCAAATGTCTGGCATGCGACTTTCCCGCATGGCGGCCGGACCAGTGATCTTGTGTCCTGGTGGTCGACCTTCAGCGATCCGTCGCTGACAACGCTCGTCGCAATGGCACAAGCCAAAAGCCCCGGCCTGGAAGCCGTAGCAGCTGAGATCGAGAGCGCCCGTGCCACGCTGGCGTCCACACAATCGAACCTCTTTCCGGGGCTCAGCGGCTCGGCTTCGCTCGCGCGCTCGGGCGCTGGCGGCAACGGTGCCAGCGAAGCTGCGGCCTCCACGATGACGAGCGGCAGCCTCGACGCCGCCTGGGAGCTCGACCTGTTCGGCAAAGTGCGGCAGAAAAGCGAGGCAGCACGGTTGAGGGTTGACGAAAGGATCGCCGATTGGCACGGCGCGCGCGTATCGCTCGCCGCCGAGGTGGCGGACTATTATGTGCAATACCGTGCCTGTCGGCAGCTAGAGCGTACCTATACTGCCGAAGTAGCCTCGCAGCGCGAGACGATCCGGGCAACCGAGACGGCGGCGGCCTCTGGCTTCACGTCGAGCAGCGACCTTGCACTGGCCCGGGCGAGCGCTGCGGCCTCAGCCTCGACACTCACTGCGCAGCGCGCCGAGTGCGAACTTCTTATCAAGTTACTCACCCGCCTTACCAGCGGCGACGAGCCTCGTGTGCGCAATCTTCTGGCGAAAGGCTGGTCGGACATTCCGACGCCGAAGACCTTCAGCGTCACGGCCGTGCCAGCCGATGCCCTGCGGCAACGCCCTGACATCAACGCGCTGGAACTCGAGGTCGCCGCTTCACTCGCCGAGGTCGGAGCGGCAAAAGCAGACCTCTATCCGAGCCTCAGCCTCGGCGGCTCCGTGACGATCGGCAGTTCTTCGCTGACGGGAACTTCGGCGCCCTGGTCCTTCGGCCCGGCCCTTTCAATCCCGCTCTTCAACGGCGGTTCGCGCCGCGCGGCGGTGGCAAGCGCGGTAGCCGCCTACGATCTGGCAGTGGCCGCCTACAAATCAGGCGTGCTGGATGCAGTCGCCGAAGTCGAAGCCGCGCTCGTGCGGATCAACAGCACGCGACGGCGCATCGGCGACGCGACGGTCGCGGCGCGCAACTACCGCGCCTATTTCAACGCCGTGGATTCAAACTGGAAAGCGGGCGGCGCGAGCCTTCTCGACCGTGAGACCGCCCGGCGGTCGGCGCAGTCGGCAGAACTCTCGCTCATCGAGATCCGCCGCGACTCGGTACGCTACTGGATCGCACTCTACAAAGCACTCGGCGGCGGCTGGAATACGAGCGCCGCGGCCTCCGGAACTCTCCAGAAAAAATCAAAAGGAAATCAGCTCTGATGCGAGCGAAACCCCTTGTTGTTGCCCTTTTCCTCGGTGTGAAGCTCGTTTCGGCCGCGGCGCCTGTGCTCGCGCAACAGAACGAGGCAGCAGCGCTTACCGTCGCCGTAGCAAAGCCTGCAGAACGCCAGTGGCCTGAGACGATACCGGCCAGCGGCTGGCTGAAACCATGGCACGAGGCGGTCATCGCTGCGGAGATCGATGGCCTGCGTGTGACCGATGTCCTTGTCGATGTCGGATCGGTCGTCTCTCGAGGTCAGCCCCTCGGCCGACTTGCCGACGAATCGGTGCGCGCTGAACTGCATTACCAGGAGGCGGCGCTGGCAAGCGCCAGGGCCGACCTCGCCAAGGCGAGGGCGAATGCCGGCCGGGCACGCAAGGTGGAGGGAAGCGGCGCGCTTTCGGATGAGAAGATCAACGAATACCTGATCGCCGAGCAGACGGCGATCGCCGGTGTCGAATCCGCCGAGGCCTCGCTGGAAAGCCAAAAGATCAAGCTTGCCAAGACAACCATCCTGGCCGCGGACGATGGGCTGATCACATCCCGCTCGGCCCAGCTTGGCGCGGTCGTCTCCTCCGGCACGGAACTGTTCCGCATGATCCGCCAACAGCGCGTCGAATGGCAGCCGGAAGTGTCTGCACGCTATTTGCCGCGCATCAAGGAAGGCCTGGCCGCTACGTTCGTCGGTCCCGGTGACCGACGCGTCAAAGGGACAGTTCGGCTCGTCGGCCCGACCGTCAGCACCGATACCGGACGGGCACTCCTCTATGTGGCGCTGCCGCAGGAGGCGCGCCCTCCCATCGGCCTTTACGTCACCGGTCAGATCGAACTTGACACCACGGCGGCGCTAACCGTGCCCGAGACGGCGCTGATCCTGCGTGACGGCATCTCTTACGTCTTCACCGTGGACGCAGATAAGCGCGCTTCCCGCGTTCGTGTGGAAACCGGCCGCCGCAATGGTAGCGAAGTGGAGATCCTCTCGGGCCTCGACCGCTCGGCCGAGGTCGTGATGGCGGGCGGCGCTTTCCTTTCAGACAAGGCCTTCGTCCGCGTGGTCGGTGACGCGCTCGTTCAGCTCGAAGAGGGAGAAGCCCGATGAACTTTTCCGCCTCGTCGATCCGCAATCCGGTTCCCGCCATCCTGCTGTTCATCCTGCTGACCGTCGGCGGCCTGCTCGCCTTTGACCGGCTCGCGGTGCAGAATTTTCCCGACATGGACCTGCCGACGATTCAGGTCAGTGCCACGCTTGAAGGTGCCGCACCGGCCCAGCTCGAAACGGACGTCGCGCGCAAGATCGAAGACAGGCTCGCCTCACTGAGCCTCCTCGACCACATCACGACGAAGGTCTCGGACGGGAGCGTCACCATCAATGTCTCGTTTCAGCTCGGAAAGAGCAGCGAGGAAGCATTGAGCGAGGTGCGCGATGCCGTCGACAGCGCGAGCGGCGACCTGCCTTCCGAGATGCAGGCACCGGGCGTGACCAAGGCGACGGTGCAGGGCTCCGCTCTCCTCACCTATGCTGTGCGCTCCACGCGCCTCAACGAGACGGAACTCTCCTGGTTCGTCGACAACGACATGACGAAAGCCCTGCTTTCCGTACCCGGCGTCGGCGAGGTCAGCCGGATCGGCGGCATCGACCGTGAAGTGCACATCGACCTCGACCCCCCGATCATGAGCGCGCTCCGCCTCAGCGCGGCGACAGTTTCCACACAGCTCAAGTCCGTGCAGTCGGACACATCGAGCGGCCGGGCCGAGATCGGCGGCGGCAAGCAGGGGATACGCACGCTCGGCGCGGTTTCCTCGATCGAGGAACTGAAGGCGCTCGCGATCCCGCTTCCGAGCGGCGTGTTGGTGAGGCTGGACGAGATCGGCGCAGTGACGGACAGTTTTGCCGACCGGTCGTCGATAGCCTATCTCGATGGCGAACCCGTGATCGCTGTCGAGGTCAAACGATCGAACGGCTTTTCGGACACGGGGGTTGCGGCCGCCATCGACGCGGCCATGCAGGATTTTGCTGCCTCCAATCCCGATGTCGAGATCGTCGAGGCTTATAGCACGGTCGGGCCGATTGTCGAAAATTATGCTGGCTCGATGCACATGCTCTACGAGGGCGCGATTCTCGCGGTCGTGGTGGTCTGGCTCTTCCTGCGCGACTGGCGGGCGACTTTTCTCTCGGCGGTGGCGCTGCCGCTATCGGTCATTCCGACCTTCCTTGTAATGTATCTGGCGGATTTCAGCCTCAATACGGTCACGCTGCTGGCGCTCTCGCTCGTGGTCGGCATCCTCATCGACGATGCCATCGTCGAGATCGAGAACATCGCGCGCCATCTGCAAATGGGAAAGCCGCCGAAGGAGGCTGCGCTCGAAGCTGCCGATGAAATCGGCCTTGCCGTCATCGCCACGACCTTGACGCTCGTCGCGGTCTTCCTGCCGACCGCCTTCATGAGCGGCATTCCAGGCCTGATCTTCCGCCAGTTCGGCGTGACGGCAGCCGTGGCGGTTCTCGCCTCACTGGTCGTCGCGCGCCTGCTCACGCCGATGATGGCCGCATACATCATGAAGGCGCACCCCGTCGAGGCAAAGGATGGCCGGATCATGCGTGCCTACATGACCGTCGTCAAAACCTGCCTGCATCATCGCAAGCTGACCATTCTCGGCGTTTGCTTGTTTCTCGGGCTCTCCCTCTCGATGATTCCCATGCTCAGCACCGGTTTCCTGCCTCCGTCGGACGACGCGCAGACGCAAGTCACCCTGACACTGCAACCCGGCAGTACGATCCAACAAACGGACGCGACCACACGGCGAGCGGCGGATATCGTTTCCGATCTGCCGGACGTCACACGCGTGTTCTCCGCGGTCGGTAGCGCCTCGTCAGGCGACCTTATCGCTTCCTCGGCGACAATCGACACGGCGACCGCCGCACTCGTCGTCGACCTAAAGAAGATCGGCCAACGCAGCCGCAAGCAGGCCGAGATCGAAAACGACATCCGGCAGGCGCTTGCCGTTGTTCCAGGCGCCAGGATCGAGGTGGGCACGGGCGGCAATGGCACGACGCTGGACATCACGCTCGCGAGCGACGATTCCAATGCACTCGACCGGGCGGCCACAACGCTCGAAGAGCAACTGCGCACCCTCCAGGGCATCGGCGCGGTGTCCTCCAGTGCCTCCCTCCAGGCCCCGGAAATCCAGATCGTCCCGGATCTCGACAGCGCCGCCGCCCTCGGCGTCACGGCAGAAGCGATTTCAGAGGCGGTCCGCGTGGCAACGAACGGAGATTATTCTTCCGCGCTCGCCAAGCTCAACTTGCCACAGCGCCAGCTTCCGATCCGCGTCCGATTCGATCCCAGAAACCGGACGGCACTCGACGACATCGCCAATCTGCATGTGGCCGGCGTCAGGGGCAGCGTCGATCTCGGCTCGGTCGCCGACATCCGCGTCGACGGGAGCCCGTCGCAGATCAGCCGCATCGACCGCTTGCGAAACGTCACGCTGTCGGTCGAACTCAACGGCCGCATCCTCGGTGAGGTCTTTCGCGAGGCGCAGGCATTGCCCGCCCTGCAGAACCTTCCGGACGGTGTCAAGCTTGTCGAACAGGGGGAACTGCAGCGAAGCTCCGAACTCTTCGACAACTTCGCTATCGCAATGTCGATCGGCGTGTTCTGCATCTATGCCGTGCTGGTTCTGCTGTTCCATGACTTCTTCCAGCCGTTGACGATCCTGACGGCGCTTCCGCTGTCGCTGGGGGTGCCTTGCTGCCTCTGGTGCTGACCGGCACGAGCTTTTCGATGCCGGTGGTGATCGGCCTACTCATGCTGATGGGCGTCGTGACGAAGAATTCGATCCTGCTCGTCGAATACGCGATTATGGGGCGGCGCGGCGGCATGTCTCGGTTCGACGCCCTCGTCGATGCCTGCCATAAGCGAGCCCGCCCAATCGTGATGACGACGATCGCCATGAGCGGCGGCATGTTTCCGGTGGCCGTGAGCCTTAGCGGGGGCGATGCGAGTTTCCGTCAACCGATGGCGATCGTCGTCATCGGCGGCCTCATGACCTCCACGGTACTCAGCCTCATCGTCATCCCCATCATCTTCACCCTCGTCGACGACTTCCTGCTGCTTCTCAAGCGGATCTTCCAAGGAAGACTAGAGGAAGGACCGTTTACCTGCTCAATTCCTCTCAAAAAATTCAAATCTTACACGGAAGTAGATCAATGACCCACTCTGCAACACGGCCGGAACGGCCATTCAGACAGAAGGTGAGAATTCTGCTGCTCTGGGCGCTCGCGACGGCCTTCGTGATCCTCAATCTCATCAGTCGCCCCGTTCGCCCAGGCTATAGCCTGCTCGAAAGTATTCTTGAGCAGGCCGGTACCTTGTTAGTCATCGTTGGGGTGATCGGCCGGATCTGGTCGATCCTCTACGTGGGCGGAAGAAAGAACGCCGAGCTCGTGACCCAAGGCCCTTACTCGATCACCCGCAACCCCCTTTACTTCTTTTCTCTGATGGCGATCTTCGGAGTTGGTCTGGTGTTCGGTTCAATTATGGTAGCGGCATTTTTTACCATTCTGGCGTATTTCATTTTCTTGTATACCGCGAACCGAGAGGCGGCATATCTGTCGCGCGTCTTTGGTAAGGAATTCGACGACTACGCCCGTGGCACGCCGCTGTTTTGGCCGGACTTTTCAGGTTTCCAATGGGGCCCGGAACGGAGCTTTTCGCCCAGAGCGCTACGAGTGACCGTGCGCGACGCACTCTTCATTGTGGCGCTCGTGCCGGTTTCCGAGTTCTTCGAGTACCTCCACAGCCAAGGCTATTTGTTGGCCGCGGTCACCTTACCCTAATCAGCCGTCGGACGCCCAAAGCCTCCCCGTGTCACGTGCAGGGGCGGCTTCAAGGCCAGAACTTGGCGCATCATGCCCATTCAGCTCCCGTCGTCCGACTTCCGCTGTCCACCCGACTGCGACGTGACCCTGAACCGGACCGATCGACCCGTTGCGGTCGATCAACTATCTTTTGGCAATCGTCCGTTCTGCACCTTGTGGCGGACCTAAATGCGTTCAACTGCCGAAACCGCTGCCTCCACTGCCAGCGCGCTTATTGGCATTCCCGTCCCTCCTGATGCCATTCATGAAGACATCAGATTTTTTTCAGATTCCGATCGGGATTTCGGTCCTACCCTCCGGCGATAACTGATGACGCGAGGTGCGCAGCGCGCCTCAGTTTTCCAGATCGTTTGGGGTGTAACGCCGGACAGCAATGACCGGCGACAGCCTCTCTTGGGGGTTATATGCCGAATAGCCGCATCAAAAGCCGCCGTTCATTGGTCCTCTCTACCCTTGCGCTTTGCCTTGCCTCGGCCGGTTTCGTTGGTTGGTCTAACGCAAACAGCAGCGACGGCAACGTCGTCACGACGGGCAATTCGGACGGGCGCGAGGTCCGGATCGTCAGGACGCTGACGGTAGAGCCCAGGGCGATGCCCGTCCGCAACAGCGCCGTCGGGGAAATCCGTCCGCAGCGCGAGAGCGATTTTGCTTTCCGGCTCTCCGGCAAGCTCGTGTCGCGAACTGTCGAAGTCGGGGCGAAAGTCAGGAAAGGCGATGTGCTCGCACGGCTCGATGATCAGGAATATCGCAATCGCCTGAGAAGCGCCAAAGCCGATCAGCAGGCGGCCGAGGCCGCCGTCTTCGAGGCGCGGGCGAGCGAGGTTCGCATCAGAAGATTGCTGGAGCACGGATATACGACGCGCGCCAATCACGATGCTGCCTTAAAGAACTTGCGTTCGACCGTCGCCAAGCTCGAGGCGATGACTGCCGCCTTCGACATGGCCAAGGATCAGCTCGCCTATACCGAACTCCGGGCCGATTTCGACGGCATCATCACCGCCGTGGGCGCTGAGGAAGGCCAGGTCGTCAATGTCGGGCAGATGGTCGCGCGTATTGCCAATCCGGCCAACAAGGACGCCGTTTTCTCGATCGCCGAGGCGATGTTCGCGGCCCACCCGGCCGAGAGGGCAGGCGCTCGGATCACAATCTCGCTCCTCAGTGATCCTTCCGTTGCCGTCCTCGGTTTCGTGCGCGAGGTCGCGCCGATGGCGGATGCGGCGACGCGCACCTATCAGGTCAAAGTGGCGCTGCAAAATGCGCCCGAGGCAATGCGCTTCGGCGCCAGCGTGGCCGGCCGGGTGGAGCGGCCCGGCGATCCGGTTGTCACCATTCCCGGAAGTGCCCTGTTCGATCTGCGTGGCGAGCCCGCGGTTTGGGTTGTGGGCGCAGACGACACGGTCGCGCTGAAGCCGATAGTCGTTGCCCATTACGAGCCCGACCGTGTCGTTGTGAGCGACGGTCTGACCAAGGGAGACATTGTCGTTACGGCCGGCGTTAGCCGGCTGCGTGACCGGCAGAAAGTCCGCATCGAAGGAGACGGCAAATGAACGCTCTCGATACTGAAGTCCTGATCGTCGGCGCCGGCCCGACGGGCCTGACCCTTGCCCTCTGGCTCGCTCGCCTGGGCGTCGACATCCGCGTCATCGACAAGTCGGCCGGGCCCGGCGAAACGTCGCGCGCCCTTGCCGTGCAGGCTCGGACGCTCGAATTCCACCGGCAGATCGGCGTCGTCGATGACGTGCTTGAGGCCGGCATCCGCCTCGAGCAATTGACCGCCCGCACGCCGCGGAAAGTAAGCGCCATCATCCCCTTGAGCAGGTTCGGCGAAGGCGTCAGCCGCTATTCCTATGCCTTCGCGCTGCCGCAGGACATCCATGAGCGCGTGCTTATGGCTCACCTCGAGGAGGCCGGTGTCCACATCGAACGGCAGACCGAATTTGTGGCGTTCGAGGAAAAGAATGACGGCGTGACCGTCACGACTATTCGCGAGGGCGTCGAGAGGACCTTCAAGACCCGCTACATCTGCGGCTGCGACGGCGCGCGCAGCACCGTTCGCCATGCCCTCGGAATCGGCTTTCCCGGCGGCACCTACGACCAGTCCTTCTATGTCGCCGATGTCGACGGCGAAGGGGAAGTGACGCGGAACGGCATGGACGTCTGCCTTGGCAGCTACGGCTTCGCCCTGGTCATGCCGGTGCGGCAGACTGGCAGCATCAGGTTGATCGGCGTGGTTCCGGAGGCGCATCAAAGAGACCCTGTCATCACCTTTGAAGCCATTCGTCCGGAAATCGAGTGCCACACCGGCATTGCAATCAAGGCGCTCAACTGGTTCTCGACCTATCGCGTGCACCATCGCGTCGCGGAGCGGTTCCGCGTCGGCCGTGCCTTTCTGCTCGGAGATGCTGGACATATCCATAGCCCTGCCGGCGGCCAAGGGATGAACACCGGCATTGGCGACGCCGTCAACCTCGCATGGAAACTCGCAGCCGTGCTGCAAGGTCGCGCCGCCGCTTCACTGCTCGACACCTACGAGACCGAGCGCCTCGCCTTCGCCCGCGTGCTGATCAAGAGCACAGACCAGGCCTTCAAGCTCGTATCGGGTCGCTCCTGGCTCCTCGGGCTGTGGCGGCGCTACGCAATGGCAAAGGTGATCTCGGCGATCACCCGCACGAAGATCGGCTCCCGCGCCTTCTTCGCGCTCATCTCTCAGACCGGCATCACCTATCGAAACAGCGCCCTCAGCTCCGGCCGCTCCGGTGCTGTCCAGGGCGGCGACCGGCTGCCATGGGTGCCATTTGGACAAGGCGATAACCATGCATGTCTCACCACCCTCGACTGGCAGGTCCATGTCTATGGTGAGGTCGAGCCGGCGTTCGGCGCAGCGATTTCGCTCGCCGGCATCCCGCTTCACCGTTTCGACTGGAGCACCGCGGCATGCCGGGTCGGAATAGTCAGGAACACGGCCTATCTCGTGCGGCCGGACGGCCATATCGCGATCGTCGCGAAGCAGGACGCAACTGCCTTCGAGCGCTTCATCGAGACCTATGCAATCAAACCGAGGCACGTCGAACCGTCGACGATCGAGCGCTTGTGCTCGCTCGCTGCGATCTAGCGCCGGTGGTTTATCGTGGGAGGAATATCATGACGAGTTGCAACCTTTCCGACTGGGCACTGCGCCACAAAAGCATCGTCGTCTACATGATGGTGGTGGCCGCGCTTGCCGGTCTCTGGGCCTATTCGACCCTGGGGCGGGAAGAAGACCCGGCCTTTACCATCAAGACGATGGTGGTGAAGACGCTGTGGCCGGGTGCCACCGCCGTCGACACCGTCAACCAAATCACCGATCGCATTGAGAAGAAGCTGGAGGAACTCCCGAACCTCGACTACGTGAAGAGCTACACCAAGCCTGGCGAATCCGTCGTCTTCGTCAACCTCAAGGACACGGTACCGGCGGCCGAGGTGCAGCCTCTCTGGTACCAAGTCCGCAAGAAGATGGACGACATAAAGTCCACGTTGCCCTCCGGCGCGATGGGTCCCAACTACAATGACGAGTTCGGCGACACTTATTCACTAATTTATGCACTGACCGCGGACGGCTTGTCGCATCGTGAGCAGAAAGACCTGGCGCTCAGCCTCAGGGCCGATTTTCTGCAGGTTCCGGACGTCGCCAAGGTCGATCTGATCGGCCAGCAGGACGAGAAGATCTATCTGGAGTTCTCGACGGAGAAGGTGGCGGCGCTCGGACTCGACGTAGGCACTATCTCGCAGGCTCTGCAGGCGCAGAATGCACTTCAGCCTAGCGGAACCGTCGACGCCGGACCCGAACGCATCGCTATCCGCGTCTCCGGCGAGTTCACCTCCGAAGAAAGCCTGAAGGCGATCAATCTCTATACCGACGGCAAGTACTTCCGTCTCGGAGACGTCGCCGAAGTCAAGCGCACCTATTCCGACCCGCCGCAGCCGCTATTCCGCTTCAACGGACAGCCGGCGATCGGCATCGCCATCTCGATGACATCAGGTGGCGACGCGCTCGCGCTCGGCGAACACCTGAAGGAAAAGGTCGAGGAATTGAGGCGCGACCTGCCGATCGGTGTCGAACTTTCGCTGACCGCCGACCAGTCGCGCATCGTCGAGGAATCTGTCGGCGAGTTCACCAAGAGCCTCGCCGAGGCGGTGGCGATCGTGCTTGCGGTTTCCTTCCTCGCCCTTGGCTGGCGACCGGGCATCGTCGTGGCGGTGGCCATTCCCCTGGTGTTGGCGATCACCTTCGTGCTGATGGGTTACTTTGGCATTTCGCTGCAGCGCATTTCGCTCGGCGCCCTGATCATCGCATTGGGTCTTCTCGTCGACGACGCGATGATCGCTGTCGAGATGATGATCTCCAAGATGGAGGAGGGGTACGATCGGGTCTCCGCTGCCACTTACGCCTATTCATCCACGGCATTTCCGATGCTGACAGGCACTCTGGTGACGATTGCCGGCTTCGTTCCGGTGGGTTTCGCCAAGAGCGGCGCCGGCGAGTACTGCTTCTCGCTCTTCGCCGTGGTGGGCATCGCGCTGATTGTCTCATGGGTTGTCGCCGTGCTCTTTACGCCGCTTACCGGCGTCGCCATCCTGCCGGAGCGCATCGCGACACATGGCGCGCACGAAAGCTCACCCATGCTCCGCTGGTTCCGTCGCGTGCTGGAGCAGTCCATGCGGGCGAAGTGGACCGTGCTCGGTGCCACTGCCGGCCTCTTCGGACTTGCAGTGGTGGCGATGAACTTCGTGCCGCAGGAATTCTTCCCAAAGTCCGACAGGCCCGAAGTCATGGTCGACCTTACCCTGCCCCGCACCGCCTCCATCGATGCGACGCGCCAGGTCGTCGGCCGTGTGGAAGAGATCCTGAAAAAGGATCCAGACATCGAACATTGGACGTTCTATGTCGGTCAGGGCGCGGTGCGGTTCTATCTGCCTCTCGACGCCCAACTTGCGAACGACTTCTTCGCCCAGGCCGTGGTCGTGACTAAGGGGCCCGGAGTCCGCCAGGGCGTGATCGCTCGGCTGGAGGCGGCGCTTTCGGAAGATTTCGACGATGTCATGTCTCGCGTGACGCCGCTCGAAATGGGCCCGCCCGTCGGCTGGCCGCTGAAGTTCCGCGTATCCGGGCCCGACATGAACGCGACGCGCAGCTACGCGCACGAGTTTGCCCAGGTGATCGGCGCCAACCCGCATGTCCGCAACATCAACTACGACTGGAACGAGCCGGCCAAGGTGATCAAGGTCAGGGTCGACCAGGATCGCGCGCGGGCTCTCGGCATCAGCTCGCAGCAGCTCTCGGAAGCGATCAACACGGTGCTGAGCGGATCAACGATCACGCAAATGCGCGACAGCGCCCACCTGATCGATATTGTCGCGCGAGCCGTGCCGGAGGAACGGGCGAAGCTCGACACGCTCCGCAACCTGACCGTCACCGCCTCCGGTGGGCGGCGCATCCCGCTCGCCCATGTGGCCACCCTCGCCTATGCGACGGAGCCGCCACTGATCTGGCGCCGCGGCCGCGTGCCCACGGTCACGGTCCAGGCCGACGTCACGCCCGGCAGTGACCCGACTGCCATCGTCAAGGCACTCGACTCCGATATCAAGGCCTTCGAAGGGCGGTTGCCGCACGGCTACCACATTGCGCTCGGCGGCGTCATGGAGGACAGCGCCAGGGCGCAGACCAGCATCTACGTGGTCTTCCCGATGATGCTGCTGCTGATGACTACGGTGCTGATAGTTCAGCTCAAGAGCTTCCAGCGCCTCATCCTCGTGTTCATGACGGCACCACTCGCCCTCATCGGCGTTGCCGCGGCGCTGCTTCTCTCCGGGGCTCCGATGGGGTTCGTCGCGATCCTTGGCGTAATGAGCTTGATCGGCATGGTGATCCGCAACTCCGTGATCCTGATCGCCCAGATCGACCAGCACATCGCCGACGGTGAGGAGCCTTGGTCGGCGGTGATCAGCGCCACGGAACACCGCCTGCGGCCCATCCTGCTGACTGCCGCCGCGGCGATTCTCGGCATGATCCCAATTGCGCCGACGGTGTTCTGGGGTCCGATGGCCTACGCGGTCATGGGCGGCTTGGTGGTGGCGACGCTGCTCACGCTAGTCTTCCTGCCGACGCTTTATGTCGCTTGGTTCCGGATCAAGGCGCCAGAGCCAAGCTCGCAAAAATTGCATGAACTGGCCATCAAGCCGCCGGCCCAGCCCATGCCGATCTCGGCCTATTGAGTGAAACGCACTCCGAAGGAACATCAACATGCTTGCCTACAGAAATTTTCTCCTACGCTTTGACGCAGCCTTCCTGCTCATTGCTTCGACCGGCGGCATGATGGTCGACATTGCGGGCTCCTTTCTTGCAAGAGGGCCGGAAGCGCTGCTCCTGAACGGGGTGCCCGGTGCCGCAATAGGTTTCATCGACGCCCATGGTCTTGCCTTCATACTAGGGGTGATGCTGTGGCGAGCGGGGAGCAGTTTGCACGTCGTCGGGGCAGCGGTGCACCTGCTGCTCGGCACCGCCAATCTCCTGTTCTGGCAGTTTTTCATTCTGACCGGAACGCTTGCAGCAGGCTACATGACTGCCGGCCTGCACGGCTTCTTCGTCCTCGCCCATCTCGCCGCGTTCAATGCCGTTCGCTGGGAGGTGGCCGCTCGCTCATCCGCGCTCAACCCTGCGAATTCATTTTCCGGAAGCAACCCGACCAACCCGGATAAGGAACCTTCAATGACTGGAGCAAAATTTCACGCCTCCCGCGCGTTTGGGATCGCGATCGCCCTTACGGTCGCGTTGACCGATCTGACGGGGCTCCCGCCCGCCTTTTCCTTCGTCGGCAGCGCCCAGGCCCGCATTGGGCGCCCCTTGACGCCGGTAAGCGTTGCCGGCGTCACCCGCCGCACCACGCGCCGCGTGATCCGCCGCACGGCCGTCACCGTTGCGGCACTCCCCACCGGCTGCGCCCTCACATATGTCAACGGCACCCCTGTCTGGCGGTGCGGCAGCGCCTTTTATCAACCCTACCGGAGAGGTTATGTGGTGGTCGTGATCGATTGATTTGGCTCACGCGGCGGTGGCGCTCGACGGACCTACCGGGACTATGCTGGCTTCAGGTGCTGCCGAGAGCCAGCAGAACCCCGTCTGTCAGATGCTCGGCATCGCCGCGATGCTCGAAGGGTATGCCGCTCCTGGTGTAGTCGAGCGGGGAGAAAGAAGGGTCGCGTTCCCTGGCGCTGGCAAGCTGACGCCTTGCGTCCTCGATCCGGCCGAGCTGGGCATAGCAGGCCGCCAGCCGCGTCGATATCCACGGCGCCGGCCGCGTCGCCATTTCGAGCGCCTCCGCTGCCGCCCGATACTCGCCGATCAGATAGAGCGCGAGCGAGCGGTCGTACTGGCACCAGTGCGGCTGCAGCGGATCGATGCGGATCGCCCGGTCGAGCCAACCAAGCGCGTCGACGTGACGTCCTCGCATTGTCAGCACATAGCCCATCTGCTCGATCGAGTCGGCGTCGTAGGGATTGAGCGTCAAGCCGATCCTGAGGTGGCGCTCCGCCGCCTCGTGTTCCCGCATGTAGAGTCTCACCAGGGATTGCACGCGTCGGCAGGGGGACTGATCCGGCGCGAGCGCCACGGCGCGCTCGACGAGATCATGCGCCTCTGCCAGCACTACCGGGCTGGCGCGCCCGAACTCGGCGATGACGATCCGCGACAGCGCCAGGTAGGCAAGGCCGAGGCCGTAATTCGGGTCCTTTTCCAAGGCTGCGAGGAAAAGGGTTTCCGCCCCCTGGAAATCGCTCTGAGCCGGATCGCGCAGCAAGGCAAAGCCACGAAGCACCAGTTCATAGGCGGCAAGGCTCGTGACGGGCTTCCGAATGGCCTGCTGCAGCCCGGCATTGTCGACGCGCGCCACCAAGCGGCCGACGATCGCTTCGACGATATCGCTTTCGGCAATAAAGAGGCCGGTCCCTTCGGTCACGTAGCGTTCGCCCCAGAGCTGGGTTCCGTTGGACGCATCGGCGAGACTGACAGCGGCGGCGATGCGGTCGCCATGTCGATTGACCGAGCCCTCGACCACATAATCAGCGCCAATGCGCGCGCGGATCTGCTGCCATTCCGGAGCGACGTAGGAAGCAAAGGAAAAACTCGAATTGCGCGCCAGCACCGTGAAGGTACCGAAGCGTGCGAGACCGTATATGATGTCCTCCGCAAAACCATCGACGAGCGCGTCGTCCGTCGGATTTCCGCTGTCATTTCGAAAGCGTAGTACGGCGACGATCGGCTGGCGTGACAGGTCCGGCATCTCCTCCGTGCCGACCGCGAGCATGTAGCCGCGTTTCGACACTGTCCGGATCATGCTTTCCCCGAGCGTCTTGCGGATTTCCCTGATCGACTGGGTCAGCGAATCCTCCGTAACATAGATCCCCGGCCAGGCTGCGTCCATTAGCTCGGATTTCGGAACCACGCGTCCTGAATTTTCCGCAAGATGGGCAAGGATCGTATAGGCTTTGGGCCGCAGGAAGACAGGGTCGGCGCCCCGCCGCAGCGTGCCTTGGGCCAGGTCCAGCGTAAAGCTGCCGAACCGGAAAACTGAGACGGTTGATTCCGGCATGCGGATCCCTCAATTGGAAGACGATACTCCGAAAAGGCAACGGATGTCAGACACAAAGCGCGTTGGTTGACCAGCCACCGCCGACGTCTTCGGTCACCGCGGGAAAATCAATGAAGTCGGTGGCCCTTCGGGAGTGAGTTTCTTTACCGAGATTTGGGCCTGCGCACTGCCGCATCTGTCGACGCGGCAATATAGCAGGGTCGTCGAAAGTTGGGTGTTGAGCATCGGACTTGATCCGAAGCGCTACGGCACGCACTCGATGAGACGGACGAAGGCGGCGCACATGGCCATCTCTGAGCAGGTCGAGCTGTAGTACTTAATGGCGGCGCTTCAAAGAGAAGCGCCGCCATCTTGCTACGCGGAAGTCCAAATTCGAGCTAAGGACGAAGCCGCTCGCGCGGCACTGGCGCCTGTGGTGAGGGTGCAGCAATGAACTGAACGCCGTGCGTTTGCGGGTTTTGCGGTCCTGGCTGACGATTGGGGTGTTCTCAATCTTCAGACAGGAGGTTGCATGACGGAGGATAGGACCTCCCCGCTACGCGAGCGGATGATCGAAGACATACGCATCCGTGGACTGGGCGACAAAGCCCAGCAAGCCCATATTCGGGCGATCAAGAATGTCGCCGGGTTTCTCAAGCGATCACCAGATCCGGCGACACCCGATGACCTGAGCGCCTACCAACTGCACGGTGGTGCGCAGGAGCATCAGAAGAGCTCGAGAGGTGACCTCTGTCGCCACGATTTTCGGCCAAGCCTGTCACGCGTTCTGGGCCGAGACTTTTAGGGACACGCACGTGAGGAGCCGCCGAGTAGAAGTCGGCTGGGAAGGCTCACGATAGTCCTGGCGATATTCCGAAGCTTCCATCGGCCGTTGGTCGGTTCCACGACGCCTTCATTTAACGGTTCAGCTTGCTCGCGATGCTGGTCGCGAGACGGGATATGGATGTTGCCTTGGTCTCGGGAAAGGATCGTGAAAGTGGTAAGCATCTGCTCCGTCCTCTGTGCGGTGTGAGAGCAGGCTCGATCAACAAGGCTCTTTCTGTCCTAAATCTCCCTTCGAAAAATTCCGAAATCTTCTAAATCGTCAGCCTTCCTCGAGGCCCGCCTTCCGCAGCCCTTCGAGCAAGGCAGCCATCCTCGTCGGGTCCTTGGCAGGCTGTCCGGCCTCGATGCGGGCGATTGTAACTGCCGGAGTAATGCGCTTGAGCGCACGCAGATAGCTATGCGCTTCCTCTATGCGGCCGAGATGGGCATTGGCAGCGATCAGCACCCATAGGGTCGGGTCAAAGTTGGGATTGCTTGCGAGTGCGCGAGCAGCCCAGGATTTAGCTTCGGCGTATTCGCCGCGGATCAGGTGCACGTCCGCGATCCCGCAAAGCGAAAAATGGGCGCCCCGATCGCCGGGACTCAAACGGTTGGCCCGATGGAAGTGGGCGAGCGCCTCATCAAGGCTCCCACAATGAAGATGCGCAAGGCCGGCCCTGACCAGGACCATCAGATTTTTTGGGTTGGCTTCTGCCGCGGATTGCAGAACCGCCACAGCCCAGTCGTAGTCCTTTGCTGTCTGGAGCAACGCGACACCGCAATGCGCCATCACCATCGCGTCTCCCGCTGCATGTTCGAGGCCGCGGCGCGCGAGCGCCGCACAATCTCCCACGTCGTCCCTGCCGAGCGGTGCCCAGCCCATCGTGTGACGATGTTCGAGGGCCCAGGCCGCATGCGCGAGCAAAAGGGCATTGTCAGGCTCCGCCTCCAGGCCTTTCATGAGGAGCGCGTACGCCTCGGCGTTGTCGGTTTCGCACTCTGTCGAGATCTTTGCCAGAGCTCGCAAATAGATGTCGTAGGTCGCGATGCTTCCCGACCGAGCCAGACGCGACCGCTCGATCTCTGCCGTCTGGATATGCGGTTCGATCAACGTCGCGACGCTTTCGGTGATCCGGTCCTGGAAATCAAAAAGGTCGCCGACCAGGCCGTCGAAACTCTGCGCCCAGAGGTGTATCCCACTGCCGCCGTCGACGAGTTGCGTCGCAATCCTCAATCGATCTCCCGACCGTCTTACGCTGCCTTCGAGCAAATAGCCCACCCCGAGTTCTTTCGCGACCAAGCGCACGTCCGGGAGACTTCCATTGTATCCGAACGAGCAATGTCGGGCGACCACTGCGAAGCTCTTGAAGCGGCTCAACGCCGTAATGAGGTCGTTCACCACGCCGTCTGCGAAGTAACCCTGGTCAGGACTACCCTCGAGATTGGTGAAGGGTAGAACCGCGAGTGTTGGCCTTACCGGCATCACTGCCATGCCTCCTTCGCCCGCGGATGCGATCGCAAAGCGATAGCCAGTGCGCGGTATGGTCGCGATCCATTCCCGGCCATCAGGAGCCGTGCCGAGCACCTTGCGCAAGGCCGCGATCTGAACGGTAAGATTGCTTTCTTCGACGACCGTATTCGGCCAGCATCGCTCTATCAGGTCGGCCTTCGACAGGACCTTTCCTCGGGCCTCCAGCAGCGCCTGAAGGAGCGCAAGGCCGCGGTGACCAACAACGACGGCCTTGCCGTTCCGCTGCAGCAGAGAGCGGCCGGGATCAAGCACGAAGTCACCGAAGGCATACAGCGGCTCCACCATGCCGGGAACCATAGCCTATACACAATGCCATAGGAATGTCGTTGAAGCGACCAAGACCTTATGCGGCCGAACGAGCTCGTTCGGCATCACAGACTGTAGGACATCCAAAGGCAACACGTAAAATCGACCCTTACGCCAGGGGACGAGGACGAGCCCTAGGCATCTTCCAGGTGTCGCGTTCAGCGGCCCAGATGCGCCAACAGCGGACGAACCACGAACTGACTAGGGCGCGCCGAAACGATACAATCAGGAAATATGGGTGACATGGTTTGCCTGCCGATATGATGGCGCGCAAGCGAACCGACGGATGAAGGGCCTCCATGTCTCCGCAGATCAAGACCAACGCGCGTGACGACGCCTTTGCGGTGCGGCGCACTGTCTTCATAGAAGAGCAGGGCTATGAGAATGAGTTCGACGGCATCGACGACCACCCTTCCTGCGTGCACGTGACGCTTTATATCCATGGCGAGCTGGCCGGGTGCTCACGCCTGTTTCCCGAGCTAGTTCAGCGCGCACTCGCGCCCGAGAGCCCTCAGTCGCCCCCATGCACGTTCGATGAGGGCGTGACGGCAGGGGAGACGTACCTGCTGGGCCGCGTAGCCGTGATGCCGGCGTTTCGCCGCCGGGGTTTGGCGAGTGTGATCATTGCCGCGAGCGACGAGGCCGCGCGCGAGGCCGGCGCTAAACTGGTGAAGTTGCATGCCCAGGAATACGCGCACGATCTATACGCCAAGCAGGGCTATACGCAGATCAGCGATGTCGATTACGAGGACGAGGGCCAGCCGCACCTTTGGATGGCCAAGCGGCTGTGAATGCGGACGGTTGCGTCAGCAGCAGATGAGAGACTACGTGTTCCCCAGAGGCGAGCGAGCTTTGGAGCCCATAGCTGAAATTAGGAGTCAACCGTGAGTTTATGATGGCGGTTCAGGGACATGGAGGCAGTCGGCACGTTCCGGTCATCGAACCTGTCGCAAAAGTCCGTCGCGAGATTCCAACGTTTGCAAGGGTATTCTTGCGGCAGAATTTTACTGAAAAATCAGCTCCGCGATTTTGTCGCGAAATTTAGGATCTGTGCGGCGAACCATCCTTGTGGAAGGGCAACACCGGCCTAAAGTGGCTTTCGGAAGAACACGACGCGCTCTGTCTCCTCAAATCCTAAAGCGGCATGGAGCGCATGGCTGGCTGAATTCTCAAGCAGCGCGTCAGAGCCAAACTCGACACACCCAAACGGCTTTCCCCAATCGGCAACGGCATTGCAAAGCAATCGTGCGATACCCTTTCGCCTGTCAACGGGCCGAACATAAATTCCTTCGAGGAATAGAACGGGCGAGCTGCTGCATCCATTCACATAATCATGTCGCAAAGTGGCCTCGGCAAACCCGACAGCTTCATTCTCAGCATTTCGAGCGATGAACGCGACGGCTTCTCCACTTTCTGAAAGAAACGCCCGGCTCAACTCAGCTCGATGATCTTCGAGCGAGTGATGCGGCCACAGCGCAACGCGAAGCTCCGCCCACGACTCGATATCTTTTATGGTCCCAATCTCGATAATCGTTTCCATACTGTGGTTCTCTTTGGTCGCGAAGTTCCCGATTGCAGCGACCCTTGTTTGCCTGACTTTTGCAACGTCGCAGAATAGACGGTTTTGCGACGGCCGCAATGAACGCTGTTGGCGACCAGCACAGGCTCGACAAAGACGGCCCTCTTCTTCTTCAGGTTCACCGCCGGCGAATCCGTCCGGATTGCCTCGAGCAATTCGCGCAGCTTGGCCGACTCCGCGCATGTCCAGCCGGTTGCGCAGCCGCCGACATAGACAAGCCCACCCCTCCTCCTTGCCGCCAGCAGCGGCCGCGAGGTTCCAAGGGCGGCTTCTATCCCACCGGGATGAACGGAAAGATCAAGATCCCGACCGGGGCCGCGAGACCGTCTGCGGGCGATCGCGCCGCTAATACAGCACGCTTCCCCATCACTCCTTCAGACCAAAGACTGATGGGCGACCGGACCTCTGGCGGGGTGCCTGCAGGGTCCGAAGTCCTATGCCGGAACAGGTTGTGATCGTTCGAGTTTGAAGGGCAGGTTGCAGCCTCGAGTCTCTCAACGTGAGGAAAGGAACTCCGAATGCGGTATTTCATAAGGGCAGCCCTCGCAGCGGGCCTTCTTGCAGGCACCACTCTGGGCGCCTACGCACAGTCGAGTAGTACGGTCGGAACGGGCGGCACCAGCGCGGGCGGTGGCACCTCGAGCAGCACCGTCGGAACGGGCGGTAGCTCTGCGGGCGGCAATTGCGACCCGAACACCACCAATTGCCAATCCGGCTCCGCATCAACGCTCGGGACGGGTGGTTCTTCGGCGGGTGGCGGCACATCAAGCAGTTCTGTCGGTACGGCCGGATCCGCGGCAGGTTCAGGTAACGCCGGCTCGGCTTCCACGCTTGGTACTGGCGGTTCCTCGGCAGGTGGCGGGTCCACCAGCAGCTCGGTCGGAACTGGCGGTTCCGCCGCCGGAACGGGCGGGGCGAATTCGACGACGGGTACCGGTGGCTCAACGTCGGGCGAAACGACAGGTAGCGTAACGGGCGACGACAACAGTGCCAGGGATTCCGCCCAGGACAATGAGAGCAACAAGGATTGTCCTCCCGGTCTCGCCAAGAAGGATGGTTCGAAGGGTAAGCGGCCGTCCTGCTAACTTTAAATCTGCTGGCTTGGATAGTTTTCCGAGCCAGCGCCTTTTGTGACAGGAGGAGGCCAATGACCTCCGGTTCATCAGCAATCAACCTACTCGCAGCAATGGGCGTAATGGCCATCATCGCACCAGGTGCCGTGATGGCGGAAGAAATCAAGCTGGACAATGGTTCGACCTGCACGGTTATCGAGCAGAAATCATCAGACGGTGGCGTTTCGACTTCGGTTACTGCCGGATCGGGCAGCGTATCTTCATCCACGACGGTCGGCGGAAGCACGGCAAGTGGTGGATCAGCCAGCAGCGCCGGGTCGTCGGTGACAGCAGGATCGTCCACTGGAGAGAGCTATGCCACTGCAAGCGTTACTCGCCCGGATGGGACGACCGTAACGCGCAGGTCGGACGGGACCTGCGCAATCATCAAGCCGAAGAAGTGAGAGGCGCTGCCATGCTTGGGAGAACTCTGTTTAGAATTTACGTCGTTGTTGGGGTCACCACAGCAATGCCGGTCCATGCTCAAGAATGCAACACGGCTGCGACCGTAGGATCTGGCGGGAGCGCTGCAGCCGGCGGAACTTCGGCAAGTACGGTCGGCACGGCCGGCACATGCAATACCGATAACGGCACCACCTCATCCATCGGCGTAGGTGGAAGCGCCGCTTCGGCGGACGGAAAGGCGAAAAGCCGGACGACGGTAAAGGAGAACCCAAACCAATTGCAAGGAAAGGCAAAGGCACAAGCCATGGACCAAGGCACATTCAGCAAGTCGCAGACCAAGACCACGGTCAAAGATGACGAATTGCAGAGCAGAACGAAGACCATGTCGCATGTGCCCGGCGAAAAGCCGACAAAGAGCAAGTCAAAAGTCATCATCCCTTTGCCAGAGGAGCAATGACAGCGAACTGATTCGCACTGCTCTTTTGCTATCATCGACCACGGAGCAACTGGAATGAGTTCTGACCAGCGGACCATGTTGTCAATCGCGCTTACTGCGGTGATCGCTATTTTCGCGGCGACTATGATCGGATTATTCTTGGCTTAATTAATCTGCAGGTGACCTGAAGCGACGGTAACCGCCAAGGCGAAGCCCACTCCGCCGCTGCGATGTCTACCACCAGAAGAATTACGGAAAAGCGAGAGCTGCGAGGAACCGCAGCCTCCGCCGTTGGCGCCGAATGGCGATCGTCAGGTTTCGTTTCTGCTGGTCCTCGAGTATTCACACAAGCAAAGCGCCCGCTGATCAGCAGCACGGGCGGCTTCATCGTGCGCCCAGCCGCCCGAGATCGCGATCAGTCCAAGTACAGCCGCGCCAGTATCGACCGCAATTCTCGCCTCGCTCTCTGCTTCGTGTCGCGAGCACTCCTCCTGTTGGCGCCGGATGCAAGGCGCTTGTTGACCTGGATCTGCTCCACGTGCACTGCCGCCCTCGCCTGCCTGTCTTCAGTAGGGCGGACGACCAGTCCTTCCGTTGCAGCAGCCCCGACCGAGCAACTGCCACGCAGCATCGCACAACTCCCCCTGCCCTACCTGACCTCAAAGGGATTTTAGTCTGGTGCCGGCAGCATGCTGAGGCGGTCAAAGGTCTGACGCGCCACCAATTCTTTTGCTCTAAGAGAGACCGCCGTTGAGTGGCTACACTCCTAACTCCGTTTCCCGGCGAGCTGAAGCCAGCTTCGTTGAGGCGACGTGCGCAAGCGCATCCAATTCACCTTCAGGGAGAACTGATTGCTCAGCCGTCCACTGGAGAACAGAAAACCAGACCCGATTGATCTTCAAGTTGGCCGAAGAATCCGAGCGCGGCGTCTCTTGACGGGCATGACACAGAGCGCGCTCGCGATGGCCGTTAGCGTGACATATCAACAGATACAGAATACGAAAACGGCCGCAGCAAGGTCGGCGCAGGTCGACTTCAGGCAATTGCCCATGCTCTCGATGCCCCGCTGTCATACTTCTTCGAAGTAGCTCTCGCAGAAGATGACAGGAGCACCCCAGATCGCCAGCCGGATCGAGCGTTGGCCCAGTTTGTCACTAGCCCAATGGGCATTACACTCAACAGGTCCTTTCATCGAATCGGCGACGAGAGGGTGAGGATCGCGTTCCTCCAACATGGTTGAACGAGTTGCTGATCGGGACGAGGTGCAAGATTTACCCGCACCCAGTGACCAACACGCACGCGGAGCCAGCGAATAAGATCGGGCGATGTTGTCTATCGCAAAGGTGATCGCGATTTTCGCCGTTTGTTGCATGCTACCCTGAACGGCCGCGGGTCACCGTCTCTGTTGTCACGATCGTGCCCGCGCCGACTTCCGCATTGTGGCATTCAGCGGTCATTCAGTGCCATCCCAATGAATTTCGGCTCTCCACCCGAAGCGGGAGTGAACGTCATGTATCGAGCGTTGGATGTTCACTGCCGAATATAGAGGCGCGCTTTGAACCGCCCCGTTAAGTTCGGATTCAATCTTTGTTGGTAATTTCCCGTTAGCACTTCCGATCAGTCGCGACGGCACCATGCTCCCGCCGTCGACAATGTTCTGCGTACGGGTCTCCAATGCGTTTGTCGGCTGCGCCAGCAATTGTCCTCACCTGCCTTGTTCTTTCGGGCTGCGCTTCCAGTTCCGGTCCGGAAGCGGTCTTGTCGCCACGGCCGTCGCGGGAAGTGACGAGTTCGGTCGCTCCGCCTGCCGCGCCTGTGGTTTCGGTGCCCGGCCCGGTTCCGTCCGGCGATGTCGGCCTGGCCGAAGCGGCAAGCGAGCCGCCGGAAGAGCTCGCCTGGGCCGGCCAGGTGCCGCAGCCGGAAGCCTTCACGACGATGGAGAGCGAAGCCGGCATGCCCGTTCCGATGGAGCGGCCAATCGCAATGGTCGTTCCCGACAATCCCGCCATGGAGGAGGCGCCGCGCACCCGGTCGCGCGTCTACAGCCATCGTTTCCGCGACGCCAAGCCGATCAATTTTGGCAAGCGGTCGCCGAGGAAGATGGCCGTGCACGGCGTCGACGTGTCGCGCTGGCAGGGGAATATCGACTGGGAGAAGCTCCGGACTCAAGGCGCGAACTTCGCCTATATCAAGGCGACCGACGGCGGCGACCATCTCGACCCGATGTTCAAGAAAAACTGGCGCCGGGCCGAGCAAGCCGGGATCAAGCGCGGCGCCTACCATTTCTTCTACTGGTGCCGGACGGCCGGCGAACAGGCCGACTGGTTCATCCGCAACGTGCCGCGCGAGGCCAATGCCCTGCCGCCGGTCATCGACGTCGAATACAACGGCGAATCGAGCTGCAAGCGGCGCCTTTCACCCGAGCGGGTGCGGGAGAAGATGCAGGTCTTCATGGACAAGTTGGAGCGGCATTACGGCCAGCGCCCGGTCATCTACACCGCGCCGGATTTCTATCGCGACAATCTGAGGGACGCGTTCCCCAACCATCCCTTCTGGCTGCGCTCTGTCGCCGCCCATCCGTCGAAGGTCTATCCGGGCCGCAAGTGGCTGTTCTGGCAATATTCCGGCTCCGGCCTGTCGCACGGCGTCGACGGCCGCATCGACCTCAATGTTTTCCACGGCAGCGAGGCCGAATGGCACCGCTGGACGGCGGGGAGTTCGACCTGACGGGCGCGGGCAGCGTCCCGTATCAGGGATGCTGCACGCCTTTGCGGTTGAGCGCGATCGTATAGACGCTGGTCGTCGCCGTGATGAACAGCTGATGCTTGGCGCGGCCGCCGAAGCAGATGTTCGAGACCCGTTCCGGCACGAGGATCTTGCCCATCAGATGTCCGTCCGGGGCGATGCAATGCACGCCGTCGCCGGCCGAGGACCAGAGGTTCCCGTCGCTGTCGACGCGAATCCCGTCTGCGGCGCCGGGCGTGATCGCGTGGAACACCTCGCCGCCCGAAAGCGCGCCATCGGCGCCGACGTCGAAGGCGCGGATATGCTGCGGGTCCGAGGAGAACATGCGGCCCGTGTCGGCGACGTAGAGCCGGGTCTCGTCCGGGCTGAAGGCGAGGCCGTTCGGGCAGTTGAAATCCGTCAGGACCGCCTCGATCGAACCGGATGGGCGCACCCGGTAAACCTGGCAAGGCAGTTCCTGCTCGGCGCGGAAGCCCTCGTAGTCGGTCATGATCCCGTAATGCGGATCGGTGAACCAGATCGAACCGTCCGACGTCACCACGACATCATTGGGCGAATTCAACCGCTTGCCCTGGTAGCTGTCGGCAATGACCGTGATCGATCCGTCGAACTCCGTCCGCGTCACGCGCCGCGTGCCGTGCTCGCAGCTGACGAGCCGCCCCTCGCGGTCGCGCGTATGGCCGTTGGCATAGTTCGAGGGGCTGCGGAACGTCGAGATGCCGACCCCCGGCAAAAAGCGGAGGATGCGATTATTGGGGATGTCGGAGAAGAGCAGGCAGCCGGCGTCGCCGAACCAGACCGGCCCTTCGACCCAGTCGAAGCCTGTCGCGATCTGCTTGAGAGGGGCATTGCCCATGACAAAGGACTTGAAGCTGGGGTCGACCGCCTCGAAGAACGACATTCCGATTTTCCTCCCGATTTTCGCCTGCGGTTTCCTCGCAGCCGAGTGTTGCATCGATACAGAGTGCTATAGCACCTGGGTCGGCCAGCGTACGGCGCTTCACTTCAATCCTCATTCCTGTGCTTGTCACAGGTGCCAGCCAGCCAAGTCCTTGGCTGAAAGAGTCAGCCGCGCCGCAGACGCGGCGCTGCTGGATCCCTGTGACAAGCACAGGGATGAGGGCGGAGGGAATCAGCCAAGCTCCATTCCCTATGATCGTGTGCCACGACATCTGGCGGCGGCGCATCTTCCGGTTGCCCGCAGATTGCCTCGCCGTCGCGGCGACGGCAGCGTCCGTCAGGAAAAGGCGATCTGCGCCTTCAGCGCCTGGCTGCGGTCGCTCGCCAGTTCGAAGGCGCTGACTGCGTCCGCAAGCGGCACCGTGTGGGTGATAAGCGGCTTGACGTCGATCAGTCCCTTCTGCATCAGCCCGACGCCGGTCGCGAACTCCTCGTGGAAGCGGAAGGAGCCGCGCAGATCGAGCTCCTTGGCGGTGATCGCCATCATCGGCAGGCTCATGTCGCCGCCGAGCCCGAGCTGGATGATGATGCCGCGCGGGCGAAGCGCGGCGATGCCGGCGGCAAGCGCTGGTGCTGCACCGGAGCACTCATAAAGGACATCGAAACGGCCCTTGTCAGCGCCGTAGGGAGCGAGCGCATCCGGCTCGCTCTTCATGTTGATGACCCGATCGGCGCCGGCTTTCTTCGCGAGCGCCAGGGTGAAGTCGGACAGGTCGGTGGCGACGATCTCGGCCGCGCCGGCGCGGCGCGCCGCGAGGATCGCAAGCACCCCGATCGGTCCGCAGCCGGTGACGAGAACCCGCTTGCCGAGCACTTCTCCGACCCGCCGCGTCGCATGCAGCGCCACCGCCAACGGTTCGGCGAGCGCCGCCTCGCCCGGCGTCAGGCCCTCGGCTGGCACGCATTGGATTGCATCGGCGACAAGCACCTCGCGGAAGGCGCCCTGGATATGCGGGAACGGCATGGCGCTGCCGTAGAAGCGCATGTTGAGGCACTGGTTGTGAAGCCCCTCCTGGCAATAGCGGCAGGTCCGGCAGGGCCGCGACGGCGATACGGCGACGAGCTGGCCTGTCTTCAGACCGTCGACGCCAGGTCCCAGCGCTTCCACATAAGCCGCGACCTCGTGGCCGAGGATCATCGGCTCGCGCAGCCGCACGGTGCCGAAACCGCCATGATTGTAATAATGCAGGTCGCTGCCGCAGACGCCGCCGACGGCAAGGCGAAGCTGGACTTCGCCCGCGCCGGGCGCCTCGACGGCCCGCTCCTCGATGCGCAGGTCCTTTGCGCCGCGAACGACGATCGCTTTCATCGGAGGCTCCTTACAATACAGGCGTCAGCAGCGGCTGGCCGGCGAAATGTGCGGCGAGATTGTCGCGCACCAGCTTACCCATGGCCTTCCGCGTCTCGATCGTACCGGAGGCATGGTGCGGCTGAAGCAGGACGTTGTCGAGGGTTAGAAAACGGGGGTTCAGCGCCGGCTCGCCTTCGAAGACATCGAGCGCCGCCGAACCGAGCGTGCGGTTTTCCAGCGCTTCCACAAGCGCCTCCTCGTCGATGTTGGAGGCGCGGGAAATATTGACCAGCATGCCCTCGGGGCCGAGCGCGGCGATTACCTCTCGGCCGACGATATGGCGGGTCGCGGCCGAGGCGGCGAGCGTCACGAACAGGAAGTCCGAGCGGGCGGCAAGCGCCACCGGGTCGGCGACAAATTCCCATTCGGATGCGTAGGACTTCGCCTCGACGTCGGAATAGGCAATGTCCATGTCGAAGCCCTTGAGGCGCTTGGCGACCTCGTAACCGATCCGGCCGAGGCCGAGCACGCCGGCGCGCCGGCCCCAGACGCGACGCTTCAGCGGATAGAGGCCCTGTGTCGCCCAGCTGCCGTCCTTCACCCAGCTTTCCGCGCCGATCATTCCGCGCGACAGGCAGAGCATCATCGCGACGCCGAGATCGGCGACGTCGTTGGTGAGCACGTCAGGCGTGTTGGTGACGCGCACACCGCGCTCGCGGCAGGCGGCAAGGTCGACCGCATCGAAGCCGACGCCATAGACGGATATCACTTCGAGCCCCGGGCAGGCCTCGATCATCGCACGGGTTGCGCCGAGTTCGCCACGGGTGGCGATCGCCTTCACGCTCGGCCCGACCTCGGCCAGGAAGCGCGTCTTGTCGACGGCATCGAAATAGCGGTGCACGGTGAAGGCGTCGTTCAGCGGCACCTCGTCCCACTCCGGATAGGGGCCGACCTGGAGAATATGCGGCTTGTTCAATTCAGAAACTCCGTCCCTTGACATTGAATGTTATCGATAACATAAACAGATGAATTCGAGTTGTCGAGACGAAATGCCGGAGGAAAAATGGCCCTTGAACTGTTCGATCTGAAAGGCCGGCGGGCGCTTGTCACCGGCTCTTCGCAGGGCATCGGCTTTGCGCTCGCCCGCGGCCTCGCCGCTGCGGGGGCAGAAGTCGTCCTCAACGGGCGGGATGAGACAAAGCTCGCCGAAGCCACCGCCTGCATTGCCGGCGCTAAAAAACTCGCCTTCGACGCCACCGACCACGGAGCCGCGCGAAGTGCCGTCGACGGTTTCGAGGCCGAGGTCGGGCCGATCGACATTCTCGTCAACAATGCCGGCATGCAGCACCGCACGCCGCTCGAGGACTTTCCCGCCGACGCCTTCGAGAAGCTGCTCAGGACTAATATTTCGACGGTTTTCAATGTCGGCCAGGCGGTGGCGCGGCACATGATCAAGCGAGGCGCCGGCAAGATCATCAACATCGCCAGCGTCCAGACTGCCCTTGCCCGCCCGAGCATCGCCCCCTACACCGCCACCAAGGGCGCGGTCGGCAATCTCACCAAGGGCATGGCGACCGACTGGGCGAAATACGGCCTGCAGTGCAATGCGATCGCGCCGGGCTATTTCGATACGCCGCTCAACGCCGCCCTGGTCGCCGATCCGGACTTCTCGGCCTGGCTCGAAAAGCGTACGCCCGCTGGCCGCTGGGGCAAGGTGGAGGAGCTGGTCGGCGCCTGCATCTTCCTCGCCTCGGATGCTTCCTCTTTCGTGAACGGACACGTGCTCTATGTCGACGGCGGCATCACCGCATCTCTCTGATATCCCGCAGCGCATGGTGCTGATGGGGGTCGCCGGCTGTGGCAAGTCCTCGGTCGGCGCCGCACTCGCCACGCGCCTCGGCGCCGTCTATTTCGACGGCGACGACCTGCATCCGGCGGCAAACATCGCCAAGATGAGCCAGGGCATCCCGCTTCAGGACGAGGACCGCTGGCCATGGCTGACCCGTGTCGGCGAGGCGCTTGCCGCCGGAACGGGCCCCACGATCATCGGCTGTTCGGCGCTGAAGCGCGCCTACCGGCAACATATTGAAAATACAGCCGGCGGGCCGGTCACCTTCATCCATCTCGCCGGAACGGTCGAGGTGATCGAGAGGCGGATGAAGGAGCGGCAGGGCCATTTCATGCCAGCGGCGCTGCTTGCCAGCCAGTTCGCGGCGCTCGAGCCGCCAGGACCGGACGAAAATGCCATCAGCGTCGATATCGACCAGCCGCTCGAGGCGGTCGTCGAGGCGATCGCTGCCCAACTGGGAGGACTGCGAGAATGACGAACAGGGTTGCGTTGATCGGTGCCGGAGCCATGGGCGGCGCCATCGGGACGAGGCTCGTCGAAACCAGCAATCAGTTGACGGTCTTCGACCTCGACCGGGCCAAAGTCCAGGAACTGGTCGACAAGGGGGCACGAGCGGCGGCGAGCGCGGCGGAAGCGGCGGCGGCATCCGATACGGTCATCCTCAGCCTCAACTCGGCGAAGATCGTCCATATCGCCGTCTTCGGCGAGACCGGCGTCGCCAAGGGCGCCAAAGCCGGAACCCTCATCATCGACATGTCCTCGATCGATCCGGAAGCCACCAAGGCGCTGGCGGCGGAAGCCGCCGAACACGGCTTGCGCTGGGTCGACAGCCCCCTTTCCGGCGGCGCGCCGAAGGCGCTCGTCGGGCAGCTGACGCTGATGGCCGGCGGCAGGGAGGAGGACGTGGCGGACGCCCATCAGGTGCTGAAGCACGTCGCCTCCAACTATACCCATATGGGGCCGTCCGGAGCCGGTCAGACCACCAAGCTGATCAACCAGGTCCTTTGCGGCCTGAATTTCCTCGCCGTCGCCGAGGCGACGCAACTGGCGCTCGACGCGGGCGTCGACGCGGCGAAGATCCCGCAGGCGCTGAAGGGCGGGAGGGCCGATAGCGCCATCCTGCAGGAATACATGCCGCGCTTCGTCGCCAGGGATTACCGGCGCACCGGCCGGATCGACAACATGGTCAAGGATCTGAACGGCGCGCAGGACCTCGCCCGCCGCACCAACACGGCCATGCCGCTCACCGCAACCTGCGCGGAAGTGCACCGGATGCTGACGGCGGCCGGCCTCGGCGGCGAGGACCAGGCTGCGCTGATGGAATATTTCAGGGGACCCAACAAGGAGATTGTCGAATGATCACCCGCTACGCGCTGTTCGAGGGAAAGGTGAAGGAGGGCGAGACCGATGCCTTCCGGGCCGCGGTGCTGGAAAACATCCTGCCGAAGTGGAAGGCCTTCCCGGGTGCGCTCGACGTGCGCGTCACCTTCGCCGAGGCGCGCGACGAAGGGGCGCCGGAGATCCCGATGATCCTGGCGATCAATTATCCGGATCTCGCAACGGTCGAGAAGGCGCTGGCGAGCCCGGCGCGGGCGGCGGCGAGAGCCGCGACCGAAGAGGTGCTGGCGCGCTTCTTCGAAGGCCGCATCCACCACCACGTCACCCAGGCGAACGAATACCGCCTTTGAGCGACCCGCGAGCGGCACCCGCCACGTGCCGCTCCGTGCTGGCCTTCCCAGTTGCAGCCTTGATCTCCGGACGCACCAATCAAGGCCAGAAAATGACGACGGCCGCTGCGCATTATGCTTGAGAGGAAGGTGTGTGCGCAGCGGTCCAGACGTCATTTCACAGTGACGACGACCTTCCCCTTCGCACGACCCGTGTCGACATAGTCCAGTGCCTCGTTGGTTCTCTCGAACGGGAAGACCCGGTCCAGCACGGGACGTATGACACCCGCCTCGATCAGGGAAGTGATCTTTCCGAGCTGCCCGCCGTTCGCTGTCATGAAGAGAAACGAATAGCTGATCCTCCGGCGCTTCGATTGTCTCCTGATGCCAAAGCTCAGCAGGCGCATGACCAGTTGAAGCAGCCAGCCAGAGCCGTTCTGCGTCGCGAAATCCGGATCGGGTGGACCGGAAATCGAGATCAGCTTCCCGCCCGGCTTCAGCACGCGGAGGGATTTTTCCAGCGTCTCCTTCTCGAGGCTGTTCAGCACGACGTCGTAGCCCTGCAGCACTCTCTCGAAGTCGTCGTTCTTGTAATCGATCACGACGTCTGCGCCGAGACTTTTCACAAGGGCGATATTTGCTGTGCTCGCGGTGGTGGCGACATATGCTCCGAGATGCTTGGCAAGCTGGATCGCGATCGTCCCCACGCCACCCGAGCCGGCAAGGATCAGGACCTTGTGTCCCTTCTGCACGTTGGCCCGCTCGACCAGCGCCTGCCATGCTGTCAGCGCGACAAGCGGAATGGACGCGGCCTCTTCCATGGTCAAATTGTTCGGCTTCATTGCTACATCGGCCTCGTCGATGGCGATATACTCTGCGAATGTCCCGATGCGATCCTGGGCCGGACGTGCATAGACCGCGTCACCGGCCTTGAATTGCCGGACCTTGGCTCCGACCCGGACTACGATGCCCGCTACATCGTTGCCCAACGCGAGTGGAAGGCGGTAGGGCAGGATGAGCTTGAACTCTCCGTCCCTAATCTTGTTGTCCAAGGGGTTCACGCCGGCGGCATGAATCTCGACCATGACGTCGTTGTCACGCAACTCCGGCTCGGGACCTTCACCGAACCGCAGTGCGCCGCCTTTCGTGTAGCGATCGATGAGGAATGATTTCATCAGTCTAACTTTCGTTTCTTTAGGTGAGCCGGCAGCGCCAGCAGTTGAAAGCTCAATCGGGAAGTCTGTTGAACTTCCGAAGGCTCTTGTCGACGAAGGACTCGGGCAGGAAGCGGCGCATGAAGCGGACCTGTCCTGCCGCTTTTCCGGCGGTGTAGCGTCGTTTGGGCGATGCCGCATTAGCGGCCTTTACGACGGCTCTAGCTACCACCTCGGGTTCATCGCCCTTCGCGACGATCTCGCGCATCAGCCTCTCCGCGCCAGCGCGAGCCTTATCATAGACGGCAAGTGGCCGGTCCGGTCGCGTGATGTTCTCTTCGAAGGACGTGCGGGTCACGCCGGGCTCGACCAGCACGACGCGGATTCCCTGCGTTCGCACTTCGTGGTCGAGAGACTCCGTATAGCCTTCGATGGCGTGCTTAGTCGATGCGTAGAGTGCGTTATAGGGGGCGGGGATCAGGCCGAGTATGGAACTGAGATTGACGATTCGGCCACTGCGCTGCCGCCTCATCAGGGGCAAGACCGCGTTCGTCATGCGCATGGTCCCGAATACATTCACGTCGAATACGGCCTTCGCCTGTGTCGTCGTGGATTCCTCGGCACCGCCAAGTAGCCCAATCCCGGCATTGTTGACGAGAAGATCGATCCGCCCAGCGCGGTTCAGAACCTCGTCGACGACCCGCTCTACGGATGCATCGTCGGTCACGTCGCAAACCAGCATCGTAATGCCATCGGAGGTACCGGGCATCGGCTTTCGGCTGGTCCCGAAGACATGGTAGCCATCGCGCCGCAGCGCCTGTGCCGTCACCAGCCCGATGCCGGAGGAAGCACCTGTAACCAGGGCGATGCCGCGTTCTGTCTTCATCGGTGTCCGCTTTCATTTTGTCATGGAAGATCGATGTGCGATCAGTTACTATCAAATTCGTATCAAGTCACTACTAAAAAGATATCGACATGAAGAATTTTTCGGACCAACCTTGTCTGATCGCTCGCAGCCTGGCGCTTGTGGGGGATGCATGGAGCATGCTGATCATGCGCGATGCCCATGCCGGGCTGACCCGCTTCGATGACTTCCGCAAGAGCCTCGGCATCGCACCGACGATGCTAACGGGGCGGCTTTCGGCACTGACCGACGAGGGGCTGTTGGAGAAACGCCGCTATTCCGATCGTCCGCCACGGGACGAATATGTGCTGACGGAAGCCGGCCGCGACTTTTTGCCCGTTCTGTTTGCGATCGGCGCCTGGGGACGCAAGCACCGCGGCGGGGGTGACGTGACTCGTTTCTTCGACGCCGAGACGGGCACGGAGATCGATCCCATTACGATAGACCGCGCGACCGGAGCTCCGGTCGGAACACGTCCCATTCGCATCGCCGCACCCAAATGAGCCGCACCGCAGCAGATGATGCGCCGACCGACAACGCCTATTGAAGGCGCGCTTCCGGCGCAAAGTTGCCCCTGACGCGCCGTTGTCGAGCTGGCGGCTGCGGGCGAATTAATGCCAAACTGATTGGTCCTGAACCTAGAGCGTGATGCGACAGAATATGGCATGCACGAGAGGCTTGCATTCCGTCGAAAATCCGGGTGTAGTTGGATTGGTAACGATAACATGGATGTCGATGCACAATATCCGCAAGCCCCCGACGATGGCCGACGTGGCCCGGCGAACCGGCGTTTCGCCGATGACCGTTTCGCGCGCCTTCAAGCGTGACAGTTCCGTCAGCCAGGAGACCCGCGAGGCGGTGCTGCGCGCCGCGGAGGAGCTCGGCTATGTGTTCGACAGCACGGCTTCCAATCTGCGTTCGCAGCGCACCGATTTCATCGCGGTGACGATCCCGTCGATCAACAACGCCAACTTCGCCGACACGGTGCGGGCGCTTTCCGACGGGGTCTCGGAAAGAGGCCTGCAGATCCTGCTCGGCTACACCAATTACGACGTCAGTGAGGAAGAGCGGCTGATCGAGCAGCTGCTGCGGCGCAAGCCCGAAGCGATCGTGGTGACCGGCGGAAAGCATACGCCGCGGGCCCGCAAGCTTCTCTCCAATGCCGGCATCCCGGTGATCGAGACCTGGGACCTGCCCGAGGAACCGATCGGCCATGTCGTCGGCTTCTCAAACGCGCTTGCCGTCCGCGAAATGGTCGATCATTTCGTCAGCGTCGGCTATCGGAAGATCGCCTTTATCGGCGGCGACGCCGACCGAGACACGCGTGGCACCGATCGCCGCGCAGGCTTCATCGCTGCCATGAAGGATCACGGGCTCGAGGCGCCGCGCCTGATTGCCGCCGGCCCGCCGCCGATCTCCATGCGCGAAGGCGCGAACGCCATGGGGCAATTGCTCGAGCGCTTTCCGGATACCGAGGCGGTAATCTGCGTCTCCGATCTTTCCGCCTTCGGGGCGCTCACCGAATGCCAGCGTCGCGGCATCGCCGTGCCTGACAAGGTCGCAATCGGCGGATTCGGTGACTACGAGATCGGCGCAATCTCCGTGCCGAGCCTCACCACGATCAACGCCTTTGCCAGCGAGATCGGCGCCAAGACGGCTGAGCTGATCCTGGATGTGCTCGACGGCAAGCTCGACCGGCCGGGCCGGGTGACGATCCGCCCCGACCTGATCCTGCGCCAGACCAGCCGGTAGCGCACAATCCTACAGCGCCGTGCGCCTTATCCGACGCACAAAAGACGCTGTAGCACTTTGGATTGCTGGATGTGTCCTCAAATGGCGTACGATTTAAGGGCACATGCAGTCGTCAGGACCTAAAGGCACAAGCGCTCAAGCATGCCATATTCCACGATCTCGATGCCGCGGGCACCGTGTAATTTAATAATGCCCTTGTTCTTCAATTTTGTAAGCGAACGCGAAACGGTCTCGATCGTCAACCCGAGGTAATCGGCGATGTCGACACGCGGCATGAACAATTCGAATCGATGCGAAGGACCGGAACGCTGCGACATCTCGAGCAAGAAGGCGGCGACCCTTTCGACTGCACTTTGGCGGCCGATGACGAGTTGGTGTTCCTGGGAAGATAGGAAATTCTCCAGCACCGCGGGCAAAAGCCCCTGCCAAACATGCGGATTTTTCTGGAGATTGATGCTCTTTACACCGGTGCTGCCGATCGCTTCGGCGGTGGAACGGTGCCGGCACTCGTTCTGCAGGCCAAACCAGCTCCCCCCGAAATAGAATGCAAGAATCTGTCGCCGGCCGTTCGCAAGTACACGGTACACGCGGACGGCCCCATATTCGACCCGATAGGCTTGGCCGGCAGTCTCCCCGGAAGAGTAAATGCTCTCTCCGTCCAGGAAACTGCTTAGCGGCCGCGATTCCACTTCGCCCTGATCACGAAGCCTTACGGCGACGCCACTTATTTGCCGCCCCGACGGCGCCAATACCGGACTATGCATTGTTCCACTCCCAACAATGTGCCCCTGCGCAGGACGACCTCTGCGAACGGCGAATCTTACTTGTGCTCCGCGAGCGCTGAACCACTGGACACACTGTCCCGGCTTCGGCTCTGACATCGAGGCCAAGGGCCGACCCGGAACTTAGATGAGACCCTTCGCCAGCCCGAGCGCTTGCTCGATCTCTGCCGCCAGGCTCTCTACCAGGCTCTTGAACTCCGCACGGCGTTCCTCACGAACATGGAAAGGAAGCTGATCGGTGTGAGCAAGCGCGCTTTCAGCAGCTGCGAAGTCCTCGCACATTCCTCTGAAGCTCTCGTCACGGATCGACAACTCCCTGATCTGCAGCGAGCGCGCCGGAAATCGGCGCAGTGCCGCTGCCAGGCCGTGTTGGTCGTCGCCTTCCGCCGATCGCCTGATCATTTCGCTCCACCCCTCGAGTCCGAAATGAAATACAACTTTAATTTATCCTCTCAGTATATTGCGCTTTGCCCGGGTAAGGACGTAGAATACAGGAGCTTACAGCGCCGCCGACACAATCATACGTTGTGAGCGACTTGGGGGGGCGGACATGGTAATCGCGGGCCACGGTCGCGTCCGGGTCGAACCGAGTACTGCTCTACCCACTGACGCGGAAATTCGTGCACAGCTCGATCGAATTCGGCTCAGCGCCGAGTTCGATGCACCGGATCGCGCTCGAAAATTCCTTGCCTATGTCGTCGAGGAAACGGTTGCAGGCCGTTCCGACCGCATTAAGGCCTATTCGATAGCAACCGAAGTCTTTGGCCGAGACTCCTCCTTCGACGCTCAGACGGACCCGGCCGTCCGCATCGAAGCTGGCCGTATACGGCGCGCGCTCGAACGCTATTATCTGGTCGCAGGCCGCGACGATTCCATCGTTATCAAGATACCGAAGGGCGCCTATGTGCCGACATTCGAAAGGCACGTCGACGCGCATACCGAAACCTCTCTTCGCTCTTCTGCGTTTGCCGGACCGATTTCTTCAATAGAGCCCTCCCGGCAGCCATGGATCCGGGTCGGGATAGCAGCCATCGCCTTTGCCCTCGGCGGTCTTGCGGCATATGCCCTGCTTCAACCCGGCACTACTACAGGAAATGGCTCGAATACGGCCCGTGTCAGGCCGAACATCCCGACATTGGTCGTTCTGCCATTTGAGGATCTCTCCGCGACGCCGCAATCGGCAATGATCACGCGGGGTCTCGCCGACGAGGTCGTCGACAAGATCGCCCGGTTCAAGGAGATCGTCGTCGTCACTCGTGATAATCCGGATCACCTGCGACAAGCGACCGATGGTCCAGCTTATGCGCTGGAGGGGCGGGTCCGGCTCGATGGCGACAGGCTGCGGCTGGGGATCAGACTCATGAAGCGTTCCGACGCGTCGGTGGTGTGGGCCAACAATTACGACGAAAGCCTCGAGACGCATAAGATCATCGACCTGCAGGAGAAAGCCGCCGCTGCTGTGGCGACCGCAGTGGCACAACCATATGGCGTCGTCTTCCAGGCAAACGCCACGCAGTTCACCCAGTTCGTTCCGGACGACTGGAAAGCCTATGCATGCACGCTCGCCTATTACGGCTATCGCAGCGATCTGAACCCGCAAACGCATGCCTCGGTTCAAGAATGCCTGGAGCTGGCGACCCGGGAATTCCCCAACTACGCTACGGCCTGGGCGCTTTTGTCGATGACCTACATCGACGAGCTCCGGTTCCGCTATCGTCTCGATCGGACGTCGCCGGTCTCGCTGGAGCGGGCGATCGAGGCAGCGGTGCGCGCCGTGGAACTCGATCCGCAGGACGTGCGCGCCCTGCAGGCGCAGATGCTCACCCTCTACTTCCGGGGCGAATTCGATGCTGCCCTGGCCGTCGGAGCTCGCGCCTTTGCCATCAATCCCAACGACACCGAGCTTGCCGGCGAGTACGGTTTTCGGCTCGCCCTGTCGGGCCAATGGCGGGTCGGCTGCGCGTACCTGTCGCAAACAGTCACGAGAAATCCCGGCCCGGTCGGATATTTCGAGGCAGCCCTGGCAGTCTGCTCCTATATCGAGGGCGATTACGCGGACGCGGAGCGCTGGGCACGCTTGGCCGACCTTCGTGCCAATCCGATTTATCGGGTCATCTTGCTTGCAATTCTTGGGAAACTCGGCAAGACGGACCAGGCACACGAAGAACGAAAATGGCTCGAAGCAAACGTTCCGGGCTTCCTCGACAATATCCGAAAGGAGGTCGCCTTGCGGATTCGTCGCCCGGAGGACCAGCAGCACTTCATCGAAGGCTTGCGCGAGGCCGGCGTGTCAGTTCCGAGTAACTGACGAAAGCCGTGAAGACTCGGGCAGAGGCTTTCCTGCCGCTGAATCCGGATGCATCCACATCATCACCAGGTCGTAGAACACACTGAGAATGATCGGCCCAAGGAAGAGGCCGATCAGCCCGTAAGAGAGTGTGCCACCGAGCACCCCGAGTAGAATGACAAGCGTTGGGGTCGACAGTCCGCGCGCCACCAGGATCGGCTTCATGACGTTGTCGATGATGAGAAGCGGCATCAGCAAGAGTGTGAGCAGGATGGCCCGGCCGAAATCCATCTCCAGCCAGGCCCAGGTCATTACCGGCAGCAAGACCAGTGCGGGCCCGATTTGAACGATACAGAGGATGAGGACGACGAAGGCTATTGCGCCGGGTGCCGGAACATCGAACAGACTCAGCACCAAGGCGCAGAGAAAGGCCTGTAGCAGCGCAACGCCGATGACGCCGCGGGCGACGTTGCGGATCGTCGCCGCCGCCAGGCGCACGAAGCCGATGCCCCTGTCGCCACCCATCCTGCTGGCGAAACCCTCCGCCATTTCGGCAAGACGCTCTCCGGACCGGAAAAGAAGGCCGGCGACAAGCACTGAAATCACGAAGCCGAGCAAGTCCACGCCCAGGCTGGCGATCTTACCGAGAACTTTGCTCCCCGCGTGCAGCAGCGACGGCTCGAACTGTCTCAAAACGGTTTCGAGGTTGCCGGCCGTCATGCTCCAGGCAGCATGGATGCGCTCGCCGACGAGCGGCCAGTTGCGGACACTCTCGGGTGGTACTGGCAGTTGCAACGCACCATCGTCGAGCCTTGCGAGCAGCGCCTGGACTCCTTCCGCAAAGCTGAGGGCAATGGCCGCGAGCGGACCGACGATGATGACCAGACAGACCATCGTGATCAGGCCCGCCGCCAGCCGCGGCCAGTCACCGAGCATGGCCGAAATGGCGGAGTAGGCCGGATACAGTGCCACGCACAGGATCGCCGCCCAGACGAGAATAACCGCGAACGGCGCGATCAACGTTAGGGACCAATAGGCGAACAGCCCGATGATGCCGATCCTGGCGATCTCCGTGATCTTAGCCTCGACGGATGATCGTCCGACCATGTCGTCGCTGACCGGATTCACTCGGGATGGATCGACATCCATTTTCGTTTCTCACGGCTCCAACGCACTCCGGGAGATGCTACGCCGACTAGGGCGCCATGGCAGTAACATACCGTAGCATACGCCATTCGACGTTCCCCATCCGAGTCTCTGCTCTTACAGATAGCAATGAGAAGAGCCGGCTCCGCATCGATGCTGATGGAGAAGGCTGGCCACGGGGGAATATTGACTGCGATCAATGCCCAGCGGGCACATCTCGCGTATCATTATGCTTGAATAATCAAGGCCATCCGTCCCGAGCTTTCTCTATTCGTATTCGAGCGTACCGCTTTCGCGCAGCAACCGAATACATGGCCTTTCTTCAGGAGGAGCGCATAGATGGAAGAATCTTTGCATCCGGCCGCGGCTGACCATTTGCCGCCTTTCATCACCGCGCCGGGGCAGACCGACGTCCTCTTCAACGTGATGGCCGTCTTCGTCCTGCTGATGATCTTCCTTGTCGGCATTCTGTACCTCCGCCTGCACGCGCTTCCGGAGCACATGGCGCATGGTGCCAGCAAAGCGCAGTTGCAGATCGTCGGCGCCTTGGGCCTGATCGCGCTCTTCACCCACAATCATCTCTTCTGGATCGCGGCCCTGCTGCTCGCCATGATCGAGTTCCCGGATTTCTCGTCCCCGGTCAGATCGATGGCCCGTTCGCTGGCGAGGATTGCCCGTCGCGACGGGGAACTGGAAGAGGCGGAGGCAAGCCAACCCTATTCCGAGGCGGCGCCGATCGAACCCCGACCGAACAACCCGCCATCGGAGCCGCCGCAATGGGTGCCGCTCGAAATCAAGCCAGCCACGGCCGACGAAAAGGCGGAGCGGAGGGGCTGAACCATGCTCGAATTCCTGATCTGTTCGCTGCTCACCATCTTTCCGGACTTCCTGTTTCGCCGCTATGTCCAGGGCAAGCGCATCGGCCGGGAGATCAATCTTTACTCGATGTGGTTCGAGCTGCGTTACGGCATTACCGCCTGCGTGATCCTGACCGTCTCGCTGATCACGATGATCTTTTACTTCCATCCTTCGACCACCAACGTCACCGCGGTGTTCCGCACCGTTACGATCCTACCCGAATCCAACGGCCGCGTGGCGGAGGTGTTTGTCGGCACCAACGAGAAGGTGGCGTCCGGCGCGCCGCTCTTCCGCCTCGACAACAAGGAGCAGCAGGCAGCGCTCGAGACCGCACGCCGCCGCGTTGCGGAAATCGACGCCGAGATGACCGTGGCGCAGAGCGAACTTGCCTCGGCCGATGGCCTGATCGCTCAAGCCGAGGGCGCCTATCTCCAGGCGCTAAACGAACTCGAGACGCAGGTCGAACTGAACACGCGCAATCCCAATATTGTTGCTAGGCGGGAAATCGAGCGGCTGCAGGTCGCCGCGGATGGCCGCAAGGGCGGGCTTGCCGCCGCTGTCTCGAACAAGCAGACGCTGGAGACGAAGATCGCCTCGCTTCTGCCGGCGCAGAAGGCGAGCGCGGAAGCGGCACTTGCCCAGGCTCAGGTGGAACTGGACAAGACGACTGTACGTGCCGGCGTAGCCGGCACCGTGCAGCAATTTACGCTCAGGCCCGGCGACATCGTCAATCCGATGATCCGCTCGGCCGGTATCCTCGTGCCGGAGGACCGGCGCATTGGGCTAATCGCCGGCTTCGGTCAGATCGAGGCGCAGGTGATGAAAGCCGGGATGATCGCCGAGGCGACCTGCGTCGGCAAGCCGTTCACCATCATTCCGATGGTGGTCACCGAGGTTCAGGACGTCATCGCCGCCGGACAGTATCGGCCGACGGACCAGCTCGTCGACGTACAGCAGCTGGCGCGCCCCGGCACCCTGACCACCTATCTGGAGCCGCTTTATCGGGGCCAGCTTGCCGGAATCCCGCCGGGCAGCAGCTGCATCGCGAACGCCTACACCAGCAATCACGACGAATTGCATGCGCCGGGGATCAGCACGACGCGCTGGCTGTATTTGCATATCGTTGACGCGGTGGGGCTTGTGCACGCGGCCATCCTCCGCCTGCAGGCGCTGCTCTTGCCCGTCCAGACGCTGGTCCTGACGGGACATTGATGCGGAGGTGACGGGGATGCAACTCACCCTCCCTCGCCTGCCACTCATTGCCAACCTTGCTGGCTATCAGGCGAACTGGCTGCGCAGCGACCTCTCGGCCGGATTGGCGATCGCAGCGGTCGGCCTGCCGAGCGCCATCGCCTATCCGGCCATCGCCGGCCTGCCGCCGGAGACCGGCCTTTACGCAAGCATCACGCCGCTCGTCGCCTACGCCCTCTTCGGCCCGTCGCAGCGCCTGATCGTCGGGCCGGACGCGGCGACCATGACAGTGCTGGCCGCGGTGCTCACCACGGTCTACGCCACGCCCGGCGTGACCGAGGATCGGGTGACTGTCGCCGCGTTGCTGGCGCTTGCCGTTGGCGCCTTGTGCCTGATCGCACGGGTCGTGCGGCTCGGCGTGCTTGCGACGTTCCTGTCGCGCCCGATCCTGATCGGCTTTTTTGCCGGCATCTCGCTTTCGATCCTGATCGGCCAGATCGACCGGGTCACCGGCGTCGATATCGAAGCTGACGGCCTCATCGCTCCGGTCCTCGAACTGCTCGGCAAGGCCGGATCGATCCATTGGCCGTCGCTGCTGCTTGCCGCCGTGTCTTTCGCGCTGCTGCAGGCGGCACGCCTCATGCGATCGCGCATTCCCGGACCGGTGCTGGTTGTCGCGCTCGCAGTATTGGCATCGGCCCTGTTCGATTTCGAGGGGCAGGGCATCAAGGTGGTCGGCGATATTCCGCGCGAGCTGCCGTCGCTGACGCTGCCGGCGGCTTCCGGCCTCCCTTTCCAGGCCCTCCTGCTCGGCGCCGGGGCCATCTTTCTGGTGAGCTTCGGCTCCGGCATTATCGCTGCCCGCAGCTTCGGGGCCAAGGGCGGCTACCTGGTCGATCCCAATCGCGAGCTCGAGGGCTTCGGTGCGGCGAACATCGCCGCCGGGCTTTTCGGGACCTTTCCCGTCACCGCTTCGGACTCGCGCACCGCAGTGAACTTCAGCGTCGGCGGCCGGTCGCAGATCGCGAGCATCGTCGCGGCGGCAGCATTGCTGGCGGTTCTCCTCTATTTCGGCGATGTCCTGCGCATCCTGCCGATCCCGACGCTCGGTGCAGTGCTGGTGGCAACCGCACTCAGCCTGATCGATATTTCCGCCTTGAAAGAAATCTGGCGCATCAGCCGCATCGAATTCGTCTTCGCGCTGATCGCCTTGTCCGGACCGATCAGCTTCGGCGTTTTGGAGGGCGTGGTGACGGCGATCGCCGCGACGCTGGTCTACGTTTTGCAGAAAACCATGTTCCCGCGCGACGCCCTGCTCGGCCGGCTTGCCGGCCATGACGGCTTCTACAAGCTCCACCGCAACCCGGCGGCGCGACCGGTGCCAGGTTTAACGCTCTTCATGGTCCAGGGCAGCCTGCTGTTCTTCAACACCGATTACGTCCAGGCGCGCCTGCGCGCGGTGATCGATACGCTGCCCGCGGACACAAGCTGGTTCGTCATGGACGCGAGCGCCATCGCCCAGATCGACAGTTCCGCAGCCGCCATGCTCGATGAGCTTTATGACGATCTCGACAGGCGCGGCATAGCACTCGCGATCGCTGAGCTGCATTTCGAAGCCCGCGCGATTCTGGAACGTGCCGGCGTGATCGCCAAGATCGGGCCCGGGATGATCTTCGAGGACCTCGATGACGCGCTTGACGCCTTCGAGAAAAGCAGTGCGGAAACAGCCGCGCAGTAGAGCTGTCCTCTACTGCGCCCGCAGGGCAGACCGGTGAATTTAAGAGGCTGTGGTCAGCCTGGGAGGAGCAACATGGTCAAGAATGGCAAAAACGGAAAGAAAGGCAAGGAAAAGAACAAGGACAGGAGGCTCGCCGAGGCGCCTGCGGTCGAGACGAGGCCGAGCGGCGACTATGCGAAGGAGCTCGCGAGATTGCAGGAGGAAATCGCCCATTTGCAGGCCTGGGTGAAGAAGACCGGAGCCCGTATCGTCGTCGTCTTCGAAGGACGCGACGCGGCGGGTAAAGGCGGGGTGATCAAACGGATCACCGAACGTGTCAGCCCGCGGGTCTTTCGCGTCGCCGCACTTCCGGCGCCCACCGACCGGGAGAAGACGCAGATCTACATGCAGCGCTATATCCAGCATCTGCCGGCGGCCGGCGAAGTCGTGATCTTCGACCGCTCCTGGTACAACAGGCCCGGCGTCGAGCGCGTCATGGGGTTCTGTTCGGAGGAAAAGGCGCGCCGCTTCCTCGAGCTCGCGCCACGCTTCGAGGCCGCCATGATCGAAAGCGGCATCGTCCTGCTCAAGTACTTTCTCGATGTCAGCGAGGAGGAGCAGGAACGCCGCTTCCGGCAGCGCATCGACGACCCGCTGCGCCAGTGGAAGCTCAGTCCGATGGATGTCGAATCCTATCGCCGTTGGTGGGACTATACGCGCGCCTATGACGAAATGATCCGCATGACCGATACGGACTATGCGCCCTGGTGGATCGTGCCGTCCAACGACAAGAAGCGCGCGCGCATCAACTGCATCTCGCATTTCCTGTCCTCTATTCCATACGATCGGGTGAAATTTGCCGAACCTGAACTCGGCAAGCGCCAGAAGCGGCCCGACGACTACGTCCCGGACAACCATATCCGCCGCACCGTGCCGAACGTGTTCTGAGGCGAGACGGGCACACCGCGTCCCGTCAGCTGGCAGCAAGAGACGGCAGGTGTCTTTGACACCCGCCGTGCGCCAAATGGACTTTGAGGTTGAGGCTCAGACCTTGTCCGGAGCCCAGTTTAGAAACAGCCCGACGTCACCGGGCATGCCGCCAGGAAAGTTGATGATCATCGCCTTCAACTTGTAGCCCTGCGGCTTGCCGAAGGTCTGATAGCGTTCGAAGAATTCCTTCGCCTTGCCCTGCAGAGTTTGCGGCCAGTCGGGATCGGCGCTGTTGATCGCCCGACCGCTGTCGGTGCAGAGTTCGGACGGAAAGCTGTAGACCATCGCCTCGAACTTGCCTGCCTTGACGGCATTGGCGACGAGACGGCGCACCATGGCGATCTCTTCTTCCGTCACGTGTTTCTTCAAGAAGTCGGCAGCGAAGTCAGCGTGTTTCTGCTCCTCGATCGCCTTGAGCTTCCTTTCCCTGTCCATTTCCTCCATTTCCCGTTCGAGCACCTGTTTGCGAAGCTCTTCCGCGGTTGGAGGTCTTCTATCGGCATTGAGATCCTTCTGATCCGTCATCGCTTTGCTCCACTTCAAGTCAAGACCAAGAAAGGCCAGCCTCACGCGAGGCACAAAATGTCCCATGCTTCGCACCAGGCCCACGGTCTTGCCCTCTGGCAGCCATGGAATTTCCGCCCGATGCTTACTCAAACGGGAGCCGGGCTTGTGTGCCCCGTCTCCGGCACCCTCATCCGCACCATTCGCCATCCGAGAAATCCAAATGCGATGGCGACCAAAGGATTCAGAATGTTGAAGAAGCAAAACCCGGCATAGACGGCAGTCGGAACTCCGAGAGCTGCTGCCATATACGCGCCGCAACTGTTCCACGGCACAAGGGGCGATGTCACGGTCGCCGAATCTCCCACCACTCGCGAGAGCATGACAGGTGCCATCCCGCGGTTCGCGAATGACGGCCCGAACAACCTGCCCGGCAATGCGACGGAAATATATTGATCCGACGTGACAACGTTCGAAATTATCGATGTGCCGACGACCGTCGAGATGAGGCCGGCGGCCGATTTGGTCCGCCTCACCAGTGGCTCGATCAGCCGCTTCAGCAAACCGGCATGCTCGACCACCGCGCCAAAAGCAAGGGCCGCGACGATGAGCCAGACCGTGTTCATCATGCTAGACATGCCCCCACGGGTCAGGATGAGGTCGATGGATTTCTCCCCCGTCGCGGAGACGTAGCCGTTGGCTGGCGCCGCCCAAGCACCCTTGAGCAGTGCGAGACCGAAGGGCAGATCCGGCACTGAGGCAAATACTGCGACGCGCTCGGGATCATGCAAAACCGCTAGGACTGCACCCGCAAGAGCGCCGATGAAAATCGCCACGAAAGGTGGCAGGCGGAATAGGGAAAACAGCAGGACCAGCAACAGGGGAAGGAACGACCAGAGCGAGACGCTGAGCTTGCTGTCGATCTTTGCCAAGGCTTGCGTCGCATCGAAATCGGCCGGCTGCCCAAGGAGCCCGAAGATGAGCAGACAAACCGACAGCGTCGGTACCGACGTCCAGAGCGACTCGCGGATGTGACTGTAGATGTCCGATCCCGCCGTAGCGGTCGCCAGATTCACCGTGTCCGACAGTGGCGAGGCCTTGTCGCCGAAATAGGCGCCCGATATGACCGCTCCGGCCGTGATCGCGGGCGACAGGCCCATATTGGCGGCGACACCCATAAGCCCGATGCCGATCGTCCCTGCCACCGTCCAAGAACTGCCGATGCTGAAGGCGACCGCAGCGCATACAAGCGCGGTGGTCGCGTAGAAGTACGTCGGGCTCAGCAGCTTCAGCCCGTAATAGATCATCGCGATGATCGTGCCGCTCATCGCCCAGGTGCCGATCAGTGCCCCGACGGCGAGAAGGATGAGGATCGCCGGCAAACCGGCTGCGATGCCGTCGACAACCGCTTGGCGAATGCCTGCCCAGGGCAGGCCGTTCTTGTAGGCGACGCACGCCGCGATGATACCGCAGAAAAGCAAGGCGATCTGGTTCGGACCGGAGGATGCGTCGTCGCCAAAAAGGGAGAAGGAAAGCGATAGAAGGATCACCAGCGCGATACAGGGTATGAGTGCGTCGACCAGCGACGGCGGCCTTGCAGTGTCGTCGCGGACGATGTCGTTCATGGTCAGCCCCTGACTGGCGCTGGGTCGCGCTCGTGCCAGGTCATATCCGGAAAATTCGGGTTGATAATCGTGCCCCGTTTGCCATGCAGGATTGCAGCAATGTCCTGCAGTGCCCCGATCGCGGCGGTCTTTCCGGTCTGCCTGGCGAACTCGCAGGCGGCTTCGACCTTCGGCCCCATCGAACCGGCCGGAAACGAATAGGCGCCGAGCTTGTCCGGATTGGCCTTGAAGATTGCCTTCTGATTCTCCGTTCCCCAATCGGTGAACACGGCGTCGGCGTCGGTCGCCATGATGAGCAGGTCCGCCGAAAGCTCCCGGGCAAGCAGCGCGGAGCAGAGATCCTTGTCGATAACCGCTTCGACGCCGGCGAGCGTCCGCTCCTTGTCCGGTACGTACATGGTTGGAATGCCGCCGCCGCCGGCGCAGGTCACGATGGTCCCCTTTTCGAGAAGCCAGCGGATCGGCCGGATCTCGAAAATCCGCTTGGGAACGGGAGACGGGACGACGCGACGCCATTTGTTGCCGTCCTGCTTGAAGATCCATCCCTTTTCCTGATGAACCGCCGCCGCCTCGTCAGCCTCATACACTGGCCCGACGAACTTGGTGGGATTTTGGAAAGCCGGATCGTTGCCGTCCACCTCCACCATCGTGAGCAAAGTTGCGAACGGCACTTCAAACGGAAGCAGGTTGCCAAGCTCCTGCTCGAGCATATAGCCGATCATACCCTCCGTCTCCGCGCCAAGGACGTCGAGCGGATAGGCTTCGTCCGCCTTGTAGGCGGCGCCCTGAAGTGCAAGCAGTCCGACCTGAGGGCCGTTGCCATGCGTGATCACGAGCTGATGCTCGCCAGCGATCGGCGCTATTGCCTCGGCCGCAATCTTGATGTTGCGCCTTTGCACCTCCGCGGTCATCGGCTCTCCGCGTTTGAGGAGGGCATTGCCCCCCAATGCGATGACGACACGCATCTTCAGTCCCCCAAGGTTGCGACCAGCAGCGCCTTGATCGTGTGCATGCGATTTTCCGCCTGCTCGAAAGCGATGTTCGCCTCGGACTCGAAAACGTCGTTGGTGACTTCGAGGCCATTTTCCATTCCGTATTCGCTGGCGATCTGCTTTCCGAGGGTCGTCTCGGTGTCATGGAAGGCGGGAAGGCAATGCATGAACTTGACCTGCGGATTGCCGCTCGCCTGCATCAATCCTGCATTGACCTGGTATGGCGTAAGGAGCTGGATTCGCTCCTTCCAGACCTCCTTCGGTTCCCCCATCGATACCCAGACATCGGTATGGATGAAATCGACGCCCTCCACGGCCGCCTGCGGATCGTCGGTGATCGCCAGGCGCGCTCCCGAGCGATCCTTCAGCCTATTCGCGATGGTCTGAAATTCTTCAGACGGCCAGAGCGACTTCGGCCCGCAGATCCGCACGTCCATGCCCAGCAGGCAACCGACGATCAACAGCGAATGTCCCATGTTGGACCGCGTGTCACCGACATAGGCGTATTTGATGTCGCTGATTGGTTTGTCGCTTTGCTCACGCATCGTCATGACGTCGGCGATCATCTGAGTGGGATGATACTCATCGGTTAGGCCGTTATAGACGGGCACACCGGCATATTTGGCCAAGGTCTCAACGCCGTGCTGGGAAGCACCGCGATATTCAATTGCATCGTACATGCGTCCCAGTACGCGGGCCGTGTCCTTGAAGGACTCCTTGTGTCCAATCTGCGAGCCAGCCGGATCGAGATAGGTCACGTGCGCCCCCTGATCCGAGCAGGCCACTTCGAAGGCGCAGCGCGTCCGCGTCGAAGTCTTCTCGAAGATCAGGCAGATTTCCTTGCCCTTTAGATGCTCCTGTTCCGTGCGCGCGTATTTTGCGCGTTTCAGATCGCGCGCGAGATCAAGCAGGTAACGAAACTCGCGAGGTGTATAGTCCTGCACCGTGAGAAGCGAGCGATTGCGGAGATTGAAACTCATGATGCTGCTCCATTTGCCAATCAGGATGGGGAATTCTTCAGTGAGCCGGCTCTCTCCAGATCGGGCATGTCATGCAGTGGCCGCCGCCTCGGCCCCGACCCAATTCAGCGCCGCGGATCGTGATGACCTCGATGCCGGCCTTCCTGAGAAGCGTATTCGTGTGCGTATTGCGGTCGTAGGCAACGACCACCCCGGGCTCGAGCGCAACAACATTGTTGCCATCGTCCCATTGCTCTCGCTCCGCCTCATAGGCGTTGCCGCCGGTGGCGACGGTTCTTAGCTTCCGCAGGCCCAGAGCTTCGCTGACAACTTCGAGCATCCGACGCTCCTCGGCGCGCACCTCGAAATTGCCGTCGTCATCGACGGGGTGCATGCTGTAGCAGCGGATCTGGTCCACCACTTCGGCGAAAAGCGTCACGACGTCACGGTCGCAGAAACTGAACACCGTATCGAGATGCATCGCGGCCCGGCTCTTCGGCATCAGGCAGCCGATGACCTGGGTCGCTGCCTTGTTCCTGAACAAGGTCTTCGCCATTTGCCCGACGGCCTGATAGGTCGTCCGCTCCCCCATCCCGACGAGCACGGTGCCGTTGCCGATCGGCATGACGTCGCCGCCCTCCATCGTCGCATTGGCAAATTGCTCGTCCGAGTCGCCCCACCAGATGTGGAAGTCGCCTCCCTTGAAGGTCGGATGGAACTTGTAGATCGCGCGCTGCACCAGTGTTTCGGCACGGCGCGCCGGCCAGAACATCGGATTGCATGTCACACCGTTATAGATCCAGCAGGATGGATCACGCTGAAAAAGCGTGTTCGGAATGGGGGGGATGACGAATTCCAGCCCCCCGAAGGCGCCAACCATCAGCTTCTTGCCCCTGCCCTCGGGGAGGTCCTCAATGGCAATTCCACCGATGAGGTAAGCGGCGAGCTGTTTCGAATCCATCTCGTCGAGCCAAGGGCGCATGGCTTCGGCAATCTGAGAGCCCAACACGTTCGGCGTGATTCGGCGATCGAGGACGAATGTGCGGGCATCCGCATCCGCAAGCGTTTCTGCCAGCAGATCATGGAGCTCGAGTACTTCGATCCCTCTTTCCTGCATCTTCAGGACAAAGTCGAAGTGATCCTTTTGAGCCTCGTGGACCCAGATGACATCATCGAACAACAGGTCGTGGCAATTGGCCGGGGTCAGTCGTTGATGCGCCAAGGATGGCCTGCACACCATCACAGTTCTGAGCTTACCGACTTCCGAATGAACACCAAAGTTGCGCATTCGCGTTTCCTCCTTGAACCGGAGTCTTTGCAACTTGACCCACCATGCTCAGAGCGGGCTTATCTTTCCGATCCACAGCAGATAGGCAGCAAGGATCGCGAGCAGGACGACCAGTCCCGCGAGCCAGATTTCGAAACCGGCGAAGGCCCGTTCACCTCGCTCCTGCCTAGCCCTCGCATAGACAAGGAGGCCGGGGGCGAACAGGATCGAGCACATCAACAGATAGCTGAGCCCGGCAGCATAGACCAACCAGATGCCATAGAGCGTTGCCAGGGCACCTATGGCGATATCCTTGCTTCGGCCGGACGCCGCCTGTTGGTAAGTCTCTCCGCTCAATGCGAGCTTAAGCGCGTAGGCTCCGGAAAATACATAGGGCGGCAGTATGGCGACCGACGCGATGAAATAGAAGAACTGGTAGGCGCTCTTGGAAAAGAAGCTCAGAACGAGGAAAAGCTGAATCAGGATATTGGTCGCCCAAAGTGAGTTTACCGGCGAGCCGTTTTCATTGTCAGCGGCGAACCATCTCGGGAATGTTCCATCGCGGCCGCAGGTGTACGGAATTTCCGAGCAAAGCAACGTCCATGACAAGAATGCGCCGCCGACGGAGACGATCAACCCTGCATTGATCAGGGCTGCTCCCCATTGTCCGACGAGCGGCTGCAGCACCCCGGCCATTGACGGCACCTTGAGGCCGGCGAGTTCAGGCTGGCTCAATATGCCCGTCGAAAGCAAGGACACGAGGACGTAGATTCCAAGCGCTCCGATAAAACCGATTACCGTCGCCCGGCCAACGTCGGAGCGCCGGGCCGCGCGCGCCGAGTAGACGCTCGCCCCTTCTATACCAATGAAGACCCACAAGGTGACCAGCATAGTGCTTTTCACCTGCGCCATGACGCTGCCGAGGTCGGGGGCATCGAGGGCACCACCACGGCCCCAGAAGTCGAGCGTGAACCTGTCCCAATTGAACGCGACGATTGCAATCAGGACGAAAAGGAAGAGCGGCGCGAGCTTGGCGATGGTCGTCACGATGTTGACGAAGGCAGCCTGCTTGACACCTTTCAGCACGAGCCAATGAATGGCCCAGAGGCAGAACGAGGCGCCGACAATGGAAACGAGATTGTTGCCATCTTCGAACACCGGGATGAAGAAAGACAGTCCGGAAAAGATGGCCACAGCATAGGCGACATTTCCAAGGAAAGCGCTGAGCCAATATCCCCAAGCACTGATGAAGCCCACGAACGGGCCAAACCCAGCCTTGGCGTATGCATAGGGGCCGGCGTTGAGATCCGGTTTGCGGTTTGCCAGCGTCTGATAGACAAATGCGAGCATCAGCATGCCGAAACCAGTAATGATCCACCCGATGAGTATCGCCCCGGGGGCCGCGGCGCGCGACATATCAGACGGCAAATTGAAAACGCCGCCCCCGATCATCGACCCCACCACAAGCGCGGTAAGCGGCAGGAGCGTCAGCTTGTCGGAATGCGCCTCGGATTTGAAGGTGCCCTCTTGCGCTATCGTCATGTCTCCCTCCAAGTCGCATGCGGTCGTTGCATCCATGCGATTCAGCTCGTCGGGCATAGCGGCATTGGGCGTTCGGTGAGACGCGCCCGTTCCACTCCGTCAACTTTAGGAATGGACCGTCGGCATGTCATTGATTTGAGACAAATGACGGCTGACCCCGTCGGTTTTCCTTCAAACCTCGGCGGTTTGCCAAGGCGCAGCGGTAATTTTGTCCCCTGTTGATTGCGATCAACGACTGGCCCTCCGGTTACATAATAAAAGGAAGAATTGCCTGCACGCAGGAGGGATTTGACAATGTACAAGACTCCGACAAATCGAGCGGCGGTGATTGTCTTTTCGCTGGTGCTAGGTGCCGCGGCGCCCACGGCCGCAGACGAGTACTACGATGGCATCGACATAAACCAGCGCATCATCGACGGTCAGCGAGAGCCCATCAACAAGTATCTCCTCAAACGAAGAGACGCGGCACAAAGGCCGGATCCGGGCGCCACGGGTACAATCAACAGACCAGTAAAGCCGCCCCCGAAAAATCCTGCAACCAACGCTCAGCCATGAGCAAAGCCCGGCGCGACGGTGCACCCACCCGTCGCACCGCGCATCCGTTCGAAAGCTCTTGCCCCGGGGGTAGGAAAATGGACAAACAGCGGATTCTCGTGCTTTGCCGCGCCACGGCAGTTGCTCTGGCGCTCCTGACACCCGGCGGTCTCGTTCTGGCCCAGCAGAAGGAAACCCCTGCACCGGCTGCGCCGGCCGAGGCGGCGCCCGAGCCGCTCAGCGACGACGAACTCGAAGTCCTGGTCGCGCCGATCGCCCTCTATCCGGACGAGCTGGTGGCGCTGGTCTCGGCCGCCTCGCTCTATCCGCTGCAGATCGTCGAAGCCGAGCGGTTCCTCGAGGCCCGCAAGAAGAAGCCCGAGCTGAAACCGAAGGAAAGCTGGGACGGCAGCGTCATCTCGCTGCTCAACTATCCCGAGATCGTCAAGATGATGAGCGAGGATCTCGAATGGACACAGAGCTTCGGCGAGGCGATCGCCAACCAGCAGAAGGACGTGCTGATCGCCATTCAGCAGTTGCGCGACGAGGCCGTCGCCAAGGACATCATCAAGACCGACGACAAGATCAAGGTGGTCGAGGAGGGTGACAACATCATCATCCAGTCGGCGAGCCCGGAAACCATTTATGTGCCGCAGTACCCGCCGGAGATGCTCTACGAGCCGGACTATGCGCCGGTGCCGATCGACTATTATGACGAGCCCTATCCGGCCTACTGGTATCCGGGCGCCGCCTTCTTCGCCGGTGCCGTCACCGGAGCGATCTTCGGCGCCATCGTCGATTGGGACGATTGGGGTGTCTGGGGCGGCGACTGGGACGGCGACATCGACGTCGACTGCAACAAGTGCTTCAACAACATCGACTTCGACGGCAAGCTCAACTTCAACGACATCGACTGGAAGAATGTCGACCGCAGTAAGCTCAGCTTCGACCGCGACCAGCTAAACAAGTTCGACCGGACGAACATCAAGAACAACATCAAGGCCAGGGGCGACAACAACCTGCGCAACCGCGCCGCCGAGATCAACCGAAACCGGCCGCAGGCGCGACCGGGCGGCAGCGGCGGTGGGCTCAAGGATGTGCGCAAGAGCACGCTCGAGGGACTTAAGGCGCAGCCGAGACGGGAAGCGTCCGCGCGGCCCTCAACACGCCCCGGCGGCGGGCAGGCGGTGGCGAAGGCGAGAGCCGACGGCGGCAAGCCGAGCGTCAACCGGCCGAAGGGCAAGAAGTCCTCGGTCAACCGGCCGGCCGGCAAGAAGAAGATGGCCTCGAAGGCGCAGAACCGGCCAAGGAAGCCGTCGGGCCTCGGCAACGTCAATCACGGCCGGCGCGAGATGGCTTCGTCGCGGCGCGGCGGCCATAGCATGGGTGGCGGCCATCGTGGCGGCGGGCGGCCGCAAATGAGCCGCGGAGGCGGCAGGCCGCCGATGGGCCGCGGGGGTGGCCGCGGTGGCGGACGCGGCGGCAGACGTTAAGCGGACGAGGGAGAACGATCATGAGCAAGCTCTTTCATTCTCTTCTTATCGGAACGGCGATCGGGGTCACGCTCGCGGTGGCATCCATCGATTTGAGCTTCGCGCAGGTGAAGCCGCCGGAAAATATCGAAGACTATGCCGCGCAGGAGGATCCGCCGGCCTTCGACGATCCGGCCAAGGCGGTGGAGGCGCTCAAATCGGCGCTTGCCGCCAATGACTTCGACGGGGTCGCCAAGCTGCTCGGCCTCGACGCGGCGAAGCTCAGGACCGGCGAAGGGGCGATGGACACCTTCGCGCAGATTCGCGAGGGCGCGGCCCGCAACATGCGAGTGCGCGATCTCGAGGGCCGCAAGATCATCGAGATCGGCGACCGGCTCTGGCCGCTGCCCTTCCCGGTCAGCAAAGGCGAGGACGGCAAATGGGCCTTCGACACCTATATCGGGCTTGAGGAGATCGTCAACCGACGCGTCGGCGAGAACGAGCTCGAGGCGATCGAGACGGTGCGCGCCTATGTCGAGGCGCAGAAGGACTATGCCAGTCGGGATCGCGACGCTGACGGCGTCCTCGAATACGCCCAGAAGCTGATCAGCACCGCCGGCCAGACCGACGGCCTCTACTGGCCGGCGGAGCAGGGCGATGGCGAGAGCCCGGTCGGTGACGCCATCAGCGAGGCGGCGCTGGAAAAGGCCAAGGCCGGCGAAGGCTATTTCGGCTATCGCTACCGCATCCTTACGTCACAAGGCGACAACATCGCCGGCGGCCGGTACGACTATGTCATCAACGACAACATGATCGCCGGCTTCGCGCTGATCGCCTGGCCGGTCCGCTATGCCGAGACGGGCGTTAAGACCTTCCTCGTCAATCAGCAGGGCATTGTCTACGAGCGCGATCTGGGGGCCAGCACCGAAGCGATCGTGCCGTTCATCGACCGTTTCAACCCGGACGACACTTGGAGCGTCGTGGCGGATTAAATGCATGTCGGCGAGAAATGCGCCGACATGCGCTTCCGGAGGGCCCCGACCGAAGCGGCAACCCTCACTTGACGTCGGATTTGACGAACTGGCGCAGTTCCGGCGTTTGCGGATCGGCGAAGAGAGCCGCTGACGGCCCCTGTTCCCAGATCTTTCCCTTGTGCATGAAGATGGTCTGAGTGGCGACGCGGCGGGCGAAACCCATTTCGTGCGTCACCAGGATCATGGTCATGCCGTCGCGGGCGAGCTGTTCCATCACCATCAGCACCTCTTCGGTGAGTTCCGGGTCGAGCGCCGAGGTCACCTCGTCGAAAAGCATCACCTTCGGCCGCATGGCGAGCGAGCGGGCGATGGCGACGCGTTGCTGCTGACCGCCGGAAAGCTGGTCCGGATAGGAATCGAACTTTTCCGACAGCCCGACGAGTTGCAGCACTTCGCGGGCAACGTCCCACGCCTTCGCCTTCGCCACGTCCTTGACGATCCGCGGCGCCAACATGATGTTCTCGCCGACCGTCAGATGCGGGAAGAGATTGTAGCTCTGGAAGACGATGCCGACATCGGTGCGCAGCTTGCGCAGCGCCTTGGCATCGCCCCCGAGCGCGTGACCGGCGATCTCGATCTTGCCCGAATTGATCTTCTCGAGCCCGTTCATGCAGCGCAGCAGCGTGCTCTTGCCCGAGCCCGAACGTCCGATCAGCGCAAAGACTTCGCCGCGCCCCACCGACAGCGACACGCCCTTGAGGACTTCGAGAGCGCCAAAGCTCTTGTGGACGTTTTCAACGACTACTTCCGGCATGAAGCCTCCTTTCCAGCAAGCGCGAGAGCTGGGACAATGGGTAACAGACGACGAAATAGAGGGCGGCCACCGCGAGGAAGACGCGGAACGGCTGGAACGTCGCATTGTTGATGAGCTGCCCGGCCCGGGCGAGTTCCACAAAGCCGATGATCGAGGTGATCGAGGTGTTCTTCACCACCTGGACGGCAAAGCCGACCGTCGGCGGCAGAGAGATGTGGATCGCCTGCGGCAGGACCACATAGCGATATTGCTGCAGCCGGGTCATGGCGAGGGATTCCGATGCCTCCCATTGCTGCTTCGGCACGGCCTGGATGCAGCCCCGCCAGATCTCCGCCAGATAGCCAGAGGCGTAGATCGTCATCGAGGCGCCTGCGGCAATGAGCGGCGGCAGTTCGAAGCCGGCCAGACTGAGGCCGTAGTAGGAGAGGAACAGGATCATCAGCACCGGGATGCCCTGGATCACCTGGATATAGGTGGCGGCGGCAAGCCGCAGCGGCTTCAGCCGCGACGTGCGGGCGAGCGCCATGGCGAAGCCGAGGAGACCGCCGCCGATCAGCGCGATCACCGTCAGCAGGAGCGTCCATTGCAGCGAAAACAGCAGAAAGCCGAACTGGTCGAGGCCGAAGGTCTTGAAGGTCATGCCTGCACCTCCGGGAGGGCCGTCATCGTTCGCCGGGCGATGCGGCGGCCGAAGAGCCACATGCCGCCAGCCGCAAGGGCGGCGCGCAGCGCCAGCGCCAGGACGAGATAGATCAGCGTCACGGCGATATAAATTTCGAAGGACCTATAGGTCTGCGATTCGACGAAAGCGGCCGAGGCGGCGAGTTCCTGGGTCGAGATCGCCGAGCAGATGCTGGAGGCCAGCATCATCAGCACGAATTGGCTGCAGAGCGCCGGATAGACCTTGGCGATCGCCGGCACGATGATGACGTGGCGGTAGATCTGGAAGCGGGTGAACGCGAGCGCCTCGCCGGCCTCGATCTGAGACTTGTGCACCGCCTCGATGCCGGCGCGGATGATCTCGGTCGAATAGGCGGCAAGATTGATCGTCATGCCGATCAGCGCGGCCGTGTCGGCCCCGACGCGCAGGCCGAGCCCCGGCAGGCCGAAATAGACGATGAACAACTGGACCAGGAAGGGCGTGTTGCGGATGATCTCGACATAAGCATCCACGAGAAAGCGGACCGCACCGCCCCAGATGGATCGGACAGAGGCAAGCAGGATGCCGGCGGCGCAGCCGAGGATGATCGACAGCACCGAAATCTTGATCGTCAGCCAGATGCCGCTGAGGAGCTGGTCGTGGTATTGGGCCAGCACGCCGAACTGAAACGTATAGGACATGAAGACTCCGTCGACGTTGAAAGATTCGCCGGATGTATCGCCGGCGAATCTTTGAGAGACGCAATCAGAAGGTCGGCAGCGCCGGCATCGGCCGGCCGGTCCACTTCGTGGCGATCTTGTCGAGATCGCCGGAGATCTTCATCAGGTAGATGGCGGTGTTGAGCCACTGGCGGATCTCATAGTCCTCCATCCGGGTCGCCATCGAATTGCCCTGCTGGAAGAAGGTGAAGCCGACCTGCAGGCCGGCATCCGGGCGCTGCTTGATGATCGCCTCGCCGACCGTCGAGGGCAGCGCGACCGCATCGACCTGTCCGGCGATCAGCGCCTGGGCGCTGGTGGAATCATCCTCGTAGACAACGATTTCCAGGCTTGGGACCGCCGCCTTGCGCAGCGCCGTTTCCTGCGACGAGCCGCGGTTGACGGCGACGCGCTTGCCTTCGAGATCGGCCAACTTGGCGAATTTCTGGTCGGCACCGGAGATGATGTCCATGTTGAAGGCGCTGTAGGGCTGGGTGAACATCACCGTCTTGGCGCGCTCGCCGGTCGGCGCCAGCGTGGCGACGAGGAAATCGACCTTGCCGGTCTGCAGCGCCGGGATTCGCGCCGGCGGCGTCAGCGGGACGAGTTCGACCGGAAGCGACAAATAGCCGGCGATCAGATTCGCCACGTCGACGTCGTAGCCGGTGGGATTGCCCTGCTCGTCGACCATGCCCATCGGCGGCGCGCCCGTCAGCACGCCGATGCGGACGGTGCCGCGCGAGATGATGTCATTGAGCGTGGCTGCTTGCGCCTCGGCGACCGAAGCGAGACCGGCCGCGGCTATGCCGACGGCTGCCACCATTGTGCGCAGAAAATTTGAAATCGTCATGGTTTCTCCTCCACTTGGTAAATCGTCATTGCCGGACTCTGCCCGCTCCTCGCGGGCTCTCGAAGTCCGAACATCGCCCTCTTGCCGCCGGGCCTTCGCAGGCGCAGCGGCACCATCTCGCCGCGAGCGCCGATGCGACGCCCGCAGGCAAACAACTCATTCTTTCCGGCTGTTTTCCCTTGAAAGGCGCCGAAGGTTATCGTTAACTTAGGCTGATGTTATCGATAACAAAGCCGCTCGTCAATCGGCGAAGCGATATTTGGCGAAAAGGAGGATCGAGTGAACCTGCGCGGAAAGGTGATCACGCTTCACGACGTGGCGGTCAGGGCCGGCGTCAGCCGGATGACCGTCTCAAAGGTGCTGCGCGGCGCCGGAAACATTTCGGCGGAAACGCGCCGGCGGGTGAAGCAAGCCGCCGACGAGCTCGGCTATCTGCCAAACCATCTTGCCGGGACGCTGAGTTCCCGCAAGAGCCGAATGGTGGCGGTGATCATTCCGTCGATCAGCGACATCGTCTTTTCGGAGGTCCTGAGCGGCATCAATGCGGCGCTTCGGCCAGAGGGCTTTCAGACCTTCATCGGCGAATCGCTGTTCGACCCGCAGACCGAAACCGAGCTCATCCGCGCCATGCTGTCGTTCCGTCCGGCCGGCCTCCTCTTGAACGGCGGCATGGCGCGGAGCGCGGAGGCGGAAAAGCTGCTAGCCCGGCGAAACTGCCCGGCGATCCAGCTTTGGGATTGCGACGCCGGGGCGTTGGATTTCAGCGCCGGCCCGTCGCACGAGGAGGCCGGACTGCTTGTGGCAAAGCATTTCCTTGAGCGCGGCCTACGCCGCATTGCCTATGTGGGCGCCGAGCTCGACAAGGATCTCTGCGCCCGCCGCCGCTATCTTTCTCTCAAGTCGGCTCTTGCCGCGGCAGGCATCGATCTCCTGCGCGTGACTTGCGACGACCGGCCACGCCAGGCCGTCACCGGACGCTTTCTGACGGAAGAGCTGATGCGGGCGCACCCCGACGTCGATGCCATCCACTTTCTCAACGACGCCATGGCGCTCGGCGGTCTTTCCTACCTGCACCAGGCCGGGATTTCGGTGCCCGACCAGATTTCCGTTGTCGGCTTCAACGGCACATCGCTGGCCAACGCCGTCCGAACACGGCTCACGACGATCGACATGGCGCGAACGGAGATCGGCGAGAAGGCGGCACAGGCGCTGCTGCAGATGATCGCGGCGAAGGAGGTGCCGGGGGCCTGGCAGGCGACGCTCAAGGTGGTGCAGGGCAATACCACCGTAGCCGCATAGCAAAAAAAGGGGCACCATTCGCGGTGCCCCAGTCCTGGGAGATTACATCTTGCCCCAGAGCTTCTTGTAATGGTTGCGATAGCCGTTGTCGGGATCGAAGGTGTTCTTCGGGCCGCCGTCGAACTCGACATTGTCGGCGGTCACCACATGCAGCGGCGACAGGTAGCCCGACCATTTTTCGCCGGCGAAGGCGCGGTTCAGTTCGTCGACCAGCTGCCAGCCCTGCAGGTTGAGCGGCTCGGCAACCGTGACCTTCTGAAATTGGCCGGCGCGGATGCGCTGATAGGCGGATTCCGAACCGTCGCCGGCGGCGACGTTGATCGGCGCGTCGGTGCCGCCCTTGCCGGCGGCGGCAAGCGACGGTCCCATGAAATCGAAATAGAGGTCGTTGATCGCCAGCGAATGGGTCCATTGGTCGCCGTATTTCTGCAGGAGCGAGGTGGTCAATTGCGGCATGCGCTGCGACGTCTCCGCGATCGGCGTGTCGACATATTCGAGCACCTTGCCGCCGAGCGCTTCGATTTCGGTCTTCATCTTGTCGGCCTTGGCAATGGCGATCGCATAGGTCGAGTCGGTGAAGATCACCACGCCGGGCTTGCCCTTGGCGTCGACGAAGGCCCAGTTGGCGGCAGCCTTCGACACTTCCATCGCGTCGGTGCTGACATTGGCGAAGAGCCCGGTCTTATCGTCCGGCCCGATCACCGGCCCGGCATGCCAGGCGACGAGCGGAATGCCGGCGGCCTTGGCCTGTTCGAGGGCCGGCGCCTGCTCGACGGCGTCGAAGCCGTTGATGATGATGCCGGCCGGCTTCAGCGCCATGGCCTGGCCGAAAGCCGCCGTGCGGCCGCCGATCGAGCCGGCGCCGTCGATCACCTTTACCTCCCAGCCGATCGCGGCCGCAGCCTCCTCGACGCCGGTGGTGACGCCGAGGATGCCGCCGTTTTTGAGGTCGCCGGCGAGCACGACGATGGTCTTGCCCTCCTGAGCCTTCGGCCCCGCCGTCGGCCCGTCCCAGACGGTCACCTGGTTGGCATATTTCGTGACGATTGCCTGAGCATCGGCCATCGGATCGGCAAAGGCGACATTGGCGCCCATCAGTGCGATTGCCACCACCGTGCCTGTCATGAAAGTCCTGCGTTTCATATACCCGTCCTCCCTTGGGTTCGTTATCGATGCAGATTTTTGAGTTCACTTCGTTCCAGCCGGCTCCGGGACGGCCGCCGACGGCTTGCGCGTCACCGTTCCCCTCCTGCGCTGCGCGTAGCCGGCGATGCCGATCGCGACGAGCAAGGTGACGCCGTTGAAGAGCGGTTCGACGAAGAACGAGCCGCCGAATTGCTGGATGCCGGAGATGCCGACGGCGAGGATGATCACGCCGATCATCGTGCCCCAGACATTGACACGGCCGGGCTTGATGGTGGTCGAGCCGAGGAAGGCCCCGACCAGTGCCGGCAGCAGATATTCGAGGCCGACGCTCGCTTGGCCGATCCTAAGCTTCGAGGCGAGCAGCACGCCGGCAAGCGCGGCGAGCGTGCCGGAGGAGACGAAGGCGCCGATGACGAAGCGGCGCACCGGAATGCCGTTCAGCGCCGCCGCCTTGGGGTTCGCACCGATCGCGTAGACATAGCGGCCGATCGGCAGATATTCGAGCACCAGCCACAGCGCCAGCGCCAGGACGAGCACATAGAAGCCGGTGATCGGCAGGCCGAGCAGCATCGTCCCGTTCATGGAATAGAAGCCCTCCGGCAGGACGCCGACGACCTGTCGGCCGCCGGTGTGCCAGAGCGCCAGCGCATAGAGGATGGTTCCGGTGCCGAGCGTGGCGATGAAGGAGTCGATCCGCGCCACCTCGACGAGCAGGCCGTTGAGGAAACCGGTCAGCGCGCCGAGCAGCAGCACGATGACGACGGCGACCGGCCAGGGCACGCCGAACATCGTCTGCAGGCTGATTGCCAGGATGTGCCAGAGGACGATGCCGTAGCCGACCGTCAGGTCGATGCGGCCGGAGGCCATCGGGATCATCGCCGCCAGCGACAGGATCGCGATGATCGCCTTGTCGGAGATGATCGAGCGGACATTGAGCACCGTCGGAAAGGTCTGCGGCAGGAGCAGCGAGAACAGCACGATCAGCAGCAGCGTCAAGATGACGAGGCCATAGACCGGCAGGAAGCGGATCAGCTTCTGCGCCAGGCTGAGGCCGGCAAGCTCGCCTCTTGTCGGTTCAAGAGCGGTGGATTCAATCGACTGCATTTTCTTCTCCCTGAACTCAGGCGGCTTCGGAGGCCGAGGCGGCGGCGATCACCGCCGAGGTCGTCAGTTCTTCGCCCTTCAGCTCCCGGACGATGCGTCCGCGCGAGAAGACCAGGGCGCGATGGCAGATATGGGCGATTTCCTCGAAATCGGTCGAAACCACGACGACCGCGAGCCCAGCCTCGTGGGCGCGAGCGATCAGCCGGTAGATGTCGGCCTTGGCGCCGACATCTACGCCCGCCGTCGGATCTTCGGCGACGAGCAGCTTGCGGCCGGTCGCGAGCCAGCGCCCGACCACGACCTTCTGCTGATTGCCGCCGGACAGCGCCTCAATCGGCAAGCTTTGGTCGTTCGGCCTCAGCCCGACGCTGTCGCCGATCGCTTTCGCCAGGGCGGCCTCCTTGGCGGGGGCGAGAACCGAAAGCAGCCCCCGGCCCGAGGCCCCAGGATTGAGAAAGGTGTTCTCGCGCAGCGACAGCGACATGGCGACCGATTCCTCCGTGCGGTCGCGGGCAATCAGCCCGACGCCGGAGCGCATAGCCGCCACCGGGCTCGTCAGATCGGGGGTCTCGCCGCCGATCGTCACCGTTCCCGAAAAGGGCTGGCAGCCGAACAGCGCGCGGCCGACCAGTTCCTGGCCCGCGCCGCGCAGGCCGACGAGGCCGATGAGTTCGCCCTTCAACACATCGAAGGAGACCGGCCCGACACCCTGGCAGGCGAGCTGCCGGACGCTGACCACCGCTTCGCCCGGCCGGCTCTCCGCCTTGACGAAGAGCTGGTCGGCCTTGCGTCCGACGATCATCTCAATGAGCTCGTCCGGCGTCGTCTGGGCAACCGGCTTCTGGCCGACGAGGCGGCCGTCGCGCAGCACCGCGACCCGGTCGGCGATGCGGAAGATCTCGTCGAGCCGATGCGAGACGTAGATCATCGCGACGCCGCGCTCCTTCAGGGGCCGGATGGCATCGAAGAGCCGCTCCACTTCGTCGGCCGGAAGGCTCGCCGTCGGTTCGTCGAGCACCAGCACGTCCGCCTCCACAGCCAAGGCGCGGGCGATCGCCACCAGCGATTTTTCCGTGCGGGTCAGGGATTGGATGCGCGTCGAGGGTTCAAAATCGCAGCCGACGAGACGCAGCGCCTCGCGTGCCCGCTCCTCCGTTCGGCGCCAGTCGATCAGCCGCGTCCGCATCGAGAAGCCCTGCGCCAGACCGACATTCTCGGCGACCGTCATCCATTCGATGAGGCCGAGGTCCTGATGGATGAAGGCTACTGGCTGGCGCTTGTTCGGCTTCGGCGGCTGGTTGACATAGGGCTCGCCGCGGAACCGGATTTCACCACCATCCGGCCGGTAGATGCCGGCGAGCGTCTTGATCAGCGTCGACTTGCCGGCGCCGTTCTCTCCGAGAAGCGCGAGGATTTCACCAGCTTCGAGATCGAGCGAGACCTGGGTGAGCGCCTTGGTGCCGCCGAACTCCTTGGTGATGGAGCGGAACTCCAGCAGCGTTTGACCATCCATGCGCTCCTCCCAAAGCCAATTGAGGCGGAGCTTATGTTATCGATAACATGATGGTCAAGAGGGATATTGAGGGAACGCGACATGCGGTGCGGGCCGGAGATCATGACACGCCGGCGCGTCTCACCCTTATGTTGTTCTGCACAATCGAGCCATGGATCTTCGGTCAGCCGGTCGTTGACGTCTTCCGCGATCCGCGCATCTGGTCGCTTGTAGCCGCGGGGGCCCTTTCCCCGGAAGCTCCCCACTTCATAGTGGGTCCTGCGGCCGCCGGGCCAGCCCTCCTGACCGGAACGGTCCCGGAAGGGCGGCACGTTCTCATAGGGGTCGAAGGAACCGAGTTCCTCGATGCGGTGCGCCAGATCTCGACCCGAGAGGCCATAGGGATCGCCTCCGCCGCGGTCCGAGCGTCGCAACGCGTCCGCGAACCATTCGCCGTTGTAGCGCCGGTCGCCGCGGCGACCCCGCCGCTCCTCGTCAGATCCCCTCTCGCGGAACGATCCGCCATGCCATGCATAGTCGCGCCGCGGCTCGGGGCGGGCCGGAATTCGTCTCTGGTCCTGCCAATTGTCTTTCATCCACCCTCCTCCATCCTTCCCTGGAAGGGATGCCCGCTGGTCGATCCGGCGAGCATCGATATGTGCCGATTGCTACGCCAGGATGATGACGATCTTCAGCGACGAGGGTTCGACGATGACGATCCGGCCGTCCGCCAGGACGAAGAACAGATAGCCCTCGTATCTCGGCACAATCTTGACGATGCGCGCCGGAACCGGCTTCAGCTTGACCTTGACGGTTTCCGGAACGGCGACGCCGACGGATACGTCGAAGTCGAGGTCGATGGGCTCGACCTTTTCTTCCTTGATGATCTGGGTGATCTCGGTCTTCTGCTCCACCGTCACGTTGACATCCGTGGACGAGCCGGAGGCCTGACCCTCCTGGGTTTTCTGCTGCTCACCTCCGCCGGACTGCTGCTGCTGCTCGGTCTCGCCCTCGGCCGGCTTCTGCTCGGTGCCGGACTGGGAGGCGCCGCCCTCGGTCTCTTGCTGCTGATCGGAGCTGTCCTGGCCTTGCTGCTGCTGTTGTTGCTGCTGCGTGTCGGTTTCCGTTTGCTGCTGCTGATCCGGTTGTTGCTGCTGGTCGGTGCCGCCCTGCTCGGGCTGCGCCTGCTGCTCGCCCGACTGGCCCTGCTGGCCCTCGCCGGTCGCTTCGCCGCCCTGTTGGGTCGCTCCACCCTCAGCATCGGGTTGCTGGCCCTGTTCGGCGCCGCCCTGCGGACATTCCGTGCCCTCCGGGCACGTGGTCGTTTGCCCCTGCGCCGGCTGCTCTGTCTGCGCGAGCGCCGGCCCGTAGGCGACGCCCAGGCTCAAGGCAAGAGCGCTCTTGATAAGAATGCCTTTCATCGACTGTTCTCCAGATTCACAGTCCCTTCCGCTGGCCAACCGCGAGGCGAAAAGTTTGTTCCCTGGAGGTTCTTGCCCGGCCGGCGTTTGCCCTAATCCATAAGGAGTAAGCCATGACACTTCGTTCCCGAACCGTTGCTCTGCTGTTCGTACTTACTTCAGCCATTGATTGTGGAGGCGACGGGCGGCGTAGAAGCGCGGCTTCGCCCGATGGAACAACTTGCCGCGGACCGGGTTGAAGGCTGCCGGACGGAAGGCGGGAGTGAAAATGAAGGAGCATCTGGAGGCCATTGCCTCGGCGTTGAACGGGCGGCATGCGGTGTTGTTCGTGGGCGCCGGCGTGTCGATGAGCGTCGGCTTGCCATCCTGGAGAACGCTGATCGACCATATGCTGGATGACCTCCATCTCGACTGCTCCGTGATGAACGATCAGGACGTCACCTATCAAACGATTGCCGAGTGTTACCGGCTGGACCATGGGAATATAGATGCACTCTGCACATGGATGCGTGAGAATTGGCACGTCTCTCCAGAAAGCATCAGGAAATCCGACTTGCATCGGCTGATTGTCAGCCTCGATTTCCCGATCATCTACACCACCAACTACGACAGCAATCTCGAGGTGGCCTACGAGGTCCACGGCAAGCCCCATTCTAAGGTCAGCCACGCGAGAGACATGGCCACCGCTCCTGCGGGGGCGACTCAGATCATCAAATATCACGGCGACTTCGACGATGTCGAAACGCTCGTCCTGACCGAGACCGACTATTTCGACCGGCTGTCCTTCGACTCGCCGCTCGATGTGCGCTTCCGCAGTGATGCCCTCGGGGCGACGGTGCTCTTCATCGGATACAGCATGTCGGATCTCAATATCAGGCTGCTCCTGCACCGAATCTGGAGCACCTGGCGGGGATCCGGCTATGAGAGAGATCGGCCGCGATCGTACGTCTTCATGTATAAGCCCAATCCGGTGCAGAAGGCGGTCCTGAGCCATTGGGGCGTAACGGTGCTCGACGGAGAAGGGTCAAACCCGCAGGAGGCGCTGCTTGCTTTCATTCGCGCGCTTTGCTCGGAGGCGGGCTGTCGTGAAGACTAGGCGCTCGACCTTATGGATGGAGCCAATGTTTGGGCATGATTACGGGCGTGCCGACGCCGTTGGCAGACAAAGGCCAAAAACTCGGCGCGCGTTAGACTCGCGAGCGCACTGTCAGGTGGGACCCGGTAGCTCTGGCAAGGCGTCCGGCACCCGATCCCAAGGAGCATGGCTGTGCGGAAAGAATGACCAGGTCGGCTTGAACACCGAGGGATCGTCGAGCGTGCCCGCGTAGATGTTTACGAAGTCGGGAATTACCTCCGGCGTGCTGAAGAGAAGACTACCACAGGTGGGGCAAAAGTGGCGGACCGTCATCTTTCCGCTCCCTCCGGGAGCCGCGTAGCCTCTTGTCTCGCCGCTAATCGTTACCCTCTCGCGTGGCATGCTCATCGCCGGGACATGGCCCGAACCGGAAGCCCTTTGGCAATCCCGACAATAGCAGACCAATGAACAATCCGGATCACCCTCGCACCCGTAGCGCACCGCACCGCACAAACAGCCGCCTGCTATCATCACCATCTCCTGAATCACGCCGGACTCCCTCGAGAGCCGAAATCCCAATCCTGGCTCTTACGTCAGGATCACTCGATCTACACCGAGCGGGTAAGCCCGCCATCCACCCGGATATTCTGGCCTGTGATATAGCTGGCGCCCTCGGAAGCAAGGAAGGCGACGGTGGCGGCGATCTCTTCGCTCGTGCCGTAGCGCTTCATCGGCACGCTGTCGCGGCGGGCATCGGTCGCCGGCAGGCTGTCGATCCACCCCGGCAGAATGTTGTTCATGCGGATATTGTCCTTGGCATAGCTGTCCGCATAGATCTTCGTATAGGCGGCGAGCCCGGCGCGGAAGACCGCGGAGGTCGGAAACATCTCCGAGGGCTCAAAGGCCCAAGCCGTCGAGATGTTGATGATCGAGCCGCAGCCCTGGCCCTGCATGATCGGCGTCACCAGCCGCACGGCGCGGATGACGTTCATCAGGTACGTGTCGAGGCCCCTGTGCCAATCCTCGTCGCTGATTTCGGTGATCGGCGCGCGCGGCCCGTGACCGGCGCTGTTGACGAGCACATCGATCCGACCCCAGGTCGAGAAGGCAAGATCAACGAGCGTCTTCAGGTCCTCGTTCGACTGGTTCGAGCCGGTTACCCCGACGCCGCCAAGTTCATTGGCGAGCGCCTCACCCTTGCCGGAGGAGGACAGAACTGCGACCTTATAGCCGTCCGCAGCCAGTCGCCGCGCCGCCGCCGCCCCCATGCCGCTGCCGCCTGCCGTTACAAGGGCCACTTTTTCCTGTGCCATGTGCTGTCCTTTCGCCTGTCGATTCGGCCGAGTTTGACATGGCGCGCGGTGCGCGCAAAGCCGAGCATGTCCAGTCGATGCTGGGCCGGACGCCGCACAAAGCCGCCCCGGCCGCCATCCGGCGTCGAGAATCCAGCCCGATTTCGATAATACGCCCCCGACATCTGCGCAATTCGGATATTCCAGCGCGATTGGGCTAGCGGCGAGGCGCATTATTTACGGAAGTCTAATGTTTTCAATGGACCATGGGCCCGGTTCGTTCTCGGTTGCAGGGCTGACGGGTCGGCGACGGAGCGCTTCGGCGCCTGCCGCAGAGCGGAGATCGGACCGGGAATGGGCAAGGCCGCGGTGCACCTCGCGTCGGCCTTCGATGCGGTGTGGTCCTGGGCATTGAGATGAATACGCATTCGGTAGAGAGCCGCTTCATACTGATCGTTTCCAGCGCTCTCCTGCTGTTGATCGCCCCGCTATTCGCGCTTTTCTTCTATCTCTCGAACGAGCGCGCCTATCGCGACGTCATTGACCATGGCCAGGTCCTGCTCAAGGCCAACTCGCTGGCGCTCGGCAAGCCGCTCTGGGATTTCGACGAGGAAAGCGTCCGGCAGATCGCCGGCACGATCCTCGCGGACCGTTCCGTGGTCTCGGTCCGGGTCCACGAGGTCGCCGGCGGGCTCGACGTCAGGCTGCCGGAGCGCTCCCGCGACAGGGATCCGCCCGGTGAGATCCTGTCCACCGCCGTCCATTACCGCTCGGTCGATGGCACCAAAACGGTCGGCAGCCTGGAAATCGCGCTGCGCCAGCGCGACCTGCGCTCCGATTTCGAGTTCGACGATGCCGTCTATGTCGGCATCTTTCTATTTGCGATCGTGATCATCACCGCGGCGGCCATCCTGGGCAACCGTCTGATGGTGACGCGGCCGCTGCTCCGCCTGACACACGCCATCGAGGCGACGCGCCGGCTCGGGTCCCGCCATATGGTCGACTGGGTATCGGCGGACGAAATGGGCATGCTGGCCGCCAACTTCAACGAGATGCAGGCGCGCCTCGCCCAGGAGGAAAACGATCTCAAACGCGCCCATCAGAAGACGACACGCCTCTACAACCTCACGCCGGCGAAGCTCTATTCCATCGACGACGACGATCGCCTGACGGCGGTCAGCGACTATTGGCTGCTCGCCACCGGCTACGATCGCGAAAGTGTCATCGGCCACGCCTTCGCCGATTTTCTCGACCCGGCGACGCGGCCCGCCTACGAAAACCGCAAACGCCAGGCGAGTGAAGACGTGCAAGGCGCCTCAGTCACCGTCAAGTTCAGATGCGCCGACGGACGGCTGATCGACGTGCTGATCAAGGAGGTGCAGGCCCTTGAGGCGGGCGACACGCTGTCGCTGGCCGTCATGACCGATGTCACGGAATTGAAAACCGCCGAACAGCGCAACCATGTGCAGGCGATCACCGATCATCTGACCGGCCTCCTCAACCGCCCCGGCTTCGAGACGGCGCTCGACGCGGCGATCCGCCAGGCGGCCGCGGACGGCGGAGAACTCGCCTGCCTGCTGATCGACCTCGACCGCTTCAAGCCGATCAACGACAATCTCGGCCATGCCGCCGGCGACGAGGTGCTGCGCCAGATCGCCTGCCGCATCCGCACGCAACTGCGCGGCAAGGACAAGGTCGGGCGCCTCGGCGGCGACGAATTCGTCGTGCTGATCTCCGCACCGAAGGCTGAGAACGCCGCGCTGCAGATCTCCGAGCGCATCGCCGCCGCCTGCGCTGAGCCGGTCGTCGTCGACGGCAACGCGCTATCGCTGAGTGCCAGCATCGGCATCGCGCTCTATCCGGCTCAGGCGAAGAGCGCCGCCGAGCTGCTGCAGAAGTCGGACATGGCGATGTATTCCCGCAAGCACAATGGCAAGAACGGCGCGAAACTCTTCGATCCGCTGATCGCGAGCCTTGCGCAGGAAAGACTGAAGATCGAGACCTATATCGAGGACGGGCTCAGGCAGGACTGGTTCGACGTCCATCTGCAGCCGATCGTCGACCTCAAACTCGGGAAGGTCGCCGGCTTCGAAGCGCTGATGCGCCTCAACCATCCGGAACACGGCGTCCTGCCGCCGGCGGACATCATTCGGGTCGCCGAAGAAACCGGCGCGATTCTGCGGATCGGCGAGCGCATATTCGAAAAGGCCGTGGCCCATCTCGCCCGCCTTTCCTCCATTCCGGGCCTGGAAACCAGCTATCTGGCGGTCAATTTCTCGCCGCTGCAATTCTCCCCGAGACTGCCGGCCGCCGCAGGTTCCATACTGATGAAATGGGGGATTCCGCCCACCCGCATCGTCGTCGAGATCACCGAAGCGGTGCTGATGCATCACAGCCCCGACATTCGCGACGTCCTCGGCGCGCTGAGCGGCGCCGGGATGAGAATCGCTCTCGACGATTTCGGTACCGGCTATTCCTCGCTCAGCTATCTCGTCCATTTCCCGGTCAGCATCATCAAGATCGACCAGGCCTTCACCCGCTCGCTGACCGATGACAGTGACACCGTCCGCCGGCGGGTGCGAAAGCTCATTGCCGGCATTCAAATGGTCGCCAAGGAACTGAATTGCCAGGTCGTCGCCGAAGGCATCGAGACCGACGAGCAGCTGAACACGCTCCTTTCCATGGACGTGAACTGCGGGCAAGGATATTTCCTCGGGCATCCCCAGCCCGTCGCCGCCATTCTTTCCGGACACCAAACAGGGCACCGGCTGCTGCTCGCCGTGCCAGGGAACTGACGATGAAACAGATCTTCTTCCTGATGAGCCTTCTCTTTCCGCTCGCCGCCCAGTCGGCGGACGTGAAATTCGTCACCGAATCCTACCCTCCCTTCAATTTCCGCGAAGGCGAGGTCTACAAGGGCGCTTCGGTCGAGCAGGTCCGGCTTCTCATGGACGATGCAGGCTTAAAATTTACGATGGAGATGATGCCCTGGGCCCGGGCGCTCTTCCTGGCCGAAAGCCAGGAGATGCATTGCGTCTTCACCACCGTCCACAACAAGGAGCGCCACGGCCGCTTCAAATGGGTCGAGCCTCTCCTGAAAAGCCGCACGGTGCTGATCCGCAAGGCCGGCTCGCCCGTCGATCCGAAGACGCTCGACGAGGCGAAAGCCTTCAAGGTCGGCACCCAACGCGACGACTTCACCCAGACGATCCTCGAGGAAAACGGCTTCCCGCGCATCGATCTCGCCACCGACCTGGAACTAACGCTCAAGAAGCTGCTCACCGGACGCATCGACCTGATGCCGATCTCGGAGAAATATTTCGACAAGCTGAAGCGCGACGGAGCGCCCATCGAATCGACGGTCGTCCTTGCCGAGGACATCTACTCGATCGCCTGCAATCCTTCCGTACCGGACGAGCTGATCGGCCGCATGCAGAAGAGCCTCGACAAGGTCATCGCCGACGGCACCCAGTCGCGCCTGTTCGAGAAATACGGGCTGGCGAGCGAAGAGCAGAAGTAGACCGCTATTGCACGTCCACTGACACAGGCGCGTGGGTTGCAGTAAGGCAGGGCTCTCCTCTCCCATCATTCCTGTGCTCGTCACAGGAATCCCAGCCCATGCCTTTGGGCTGAAAGACTCTTCCGCGTCGCGGACGCGGCACTGCTGGATCCCTGTGACAAGCAGGGATGACGGCAAAAACGTGGTCCGCCGGCGGCTAGCCTTGTATGATCCGCGAAGGCTACACACTCGGAAAGAGGCAGGGACAGATGTCCCGTGTCCTGATCATCATCGGCCTCGTCATCGTGGCCGTCGGCATCCTCTGGCCCTGGCTGACGCGCATCGGCTTCGGCAGGTTGCCGGGCGACATTCTGATCGTGCGCGAAAATTTCTCGATCTATATCCCGATCACGAGCGGCCTCATCGTCAGCATCCTGCTCACCGCTATCCTCTGGCTGGCTAACCGCTAGACGCTTGCCGGCAATCGGCTGTGAACGGAAGGGAACGAATTGGGTTTCGACAGGTTAGTTGCTGGAGTGATAACACCCTGAAACACAAGGGAGCTTTTTCATGAGCGACCCACTCTACACGAGTCCCGCAACGGCGCCTGCCGAGTCCTTGGTTGCCATAGCGCCCAGCAAGCTCGATTGGGCGGCAATATTCGCCGGCGTCGCCCTGGCACTGGCAGTCCAGCTTCTCCTCAACCTGCTCGGCGTCGGCCTCGGCGCGGCGGCCTTCGATCCCGGCAGCGGCGACAATCCCGGTCCCGGCACCTTCTCGATCGCGAGCGGCATCTGGTTCGCTCTTTCCGGCATCATTTCGGCCTTTGCCGGCGGCTATCTGGCCAGCCGGCTGTCGGGGCGGTCCGGCACGACGACCGGGGCCTATCACGGGCTGACGACCTGGGCGGTGACCACCCTGATCGTCGTCTATCTGCTGACGACCTCGGTCGGCGCGCTGCTTGGGGGCGCACTGAGCGGCCTCTCCTCGGTGGTCGGCGGCGCCGGGCGCACCGTTGCGACGGTTGCCACGACGGCGGCACCAGCGCTTTCAGGGGCGGACGATCCCTTCGCCGACATCGAGGGGCAGATCCGCGAGACGATCGGCGGCGATGATCCGGCTGCCATGCGCGATGCGGCCGTTGCGTCGATCCGCGCCCTCGTCACCGGCGACGAGACACAGGCGGAGGAAGCCCGCAACCGTGCTGCCGATGCCCTTGCGCGGGCCCAGAACATCCCGCCGGATCAGGCCCGCGCCCGCGTCCAGGAGTACGAGCAGACCTACCGTTCGGCCGTCGAGGATGCGCGGAGGAAGGCCTCCGATGCGGCGGACACGGCCGCGACCGTCGTCTCCAGCGGCGCATTTCTCGGCTTCTTCTCGCTGCTGCTCGGCGCCGCCGCCGCCTGGCTCGGTGGCTGGTACGGCACGCGTCGCCTGGACGGGCTGACGGACGTCTCATGATCGGGGTAAGCCGGTCCTCAGCTTGCCCCCCCGCATCGATCCGAGGGGCGGGCTGAAGCAAGGCCCGATACGCTAATCATTGCTGCGGCGGTCGCAGGCACCCCCCTCTGCCCTGCCGGACATCTCCCCCACAGGTGGGGAGATCAGCAAGTGGGAACCTCCCGCCATCGATAGCCAATGCATGCGCTTGCAGGTGCCTTGAGTTCGGCATAGGCGCGCTGGCTTGGGGCAGAGCGGCGTTTCCAGCCAATCTCCCTCCTTGTGGGGGAGATGCCCCGTCACACCTTCCCCCCAGATCTCCCGTTCCCACCAGATTCCGCTTTAACAGGCCATTCAGACGATCGCTCGATCCCAGCCTCCGTAATGTTCCTCGCTGCGCGTTCCGCGCGGCAGGCTGAGGGCGATCAGGCCAAGGCCGAGCAAGAAATCCGCGACGCTTGCAACCATGCCGCCGCCCGAAAGCACGAACGGCGAGGCGGCCACCCAGGCGCCGGTCGCGACATTGAGGAAACGTACCGGACGCGCCACCTCGGCCATTGCCGTGACGGCGACCAGGATGACGAGGCAGCCGACCACATGATCGCTGTAATAGAGCGGCGGAGAGCTGCCGAAGATCAGCGGCGTCGTCATCAGCATCGCGCCGAGACCCACGCCTGCTACCAGCGTCCACGGGAAGTTCACCCCGCCGGTAATGAACTCCTTGATGAGCTCGGAGGCCGGTCGGTCGAGATCGGGCGCCGGCGACTGGTTTTCTGACAGGGCGGGGCCGCCCATCCAGAAGGTGCGCCAGAACGGCTCGCCAGCCTTTGTCGCCCGCCAGAGATATTGAACGGCCGCCAGCACCTCGTCGATCGAATAAGGGATCAGCACCACGGTGACCGCCGCTTGGACGATGCAGAGCGTGCAGAGCGCGCCGATCAGCGGCGGCTGGATGATGATGAAAGAGACGCTGACCACGCCAAGCGGGATAATCAGCAGGCCGAAGAGCAGCACCATCCATGGCATCGTGCGCCAGCGGCGCCGGTCGCCGATCGCGCCGGCGAGGATGTCGAGCCCATAGGCAAAGGCGCCGAAGCCGGCGTCGGCGATCGGGAAGCCCTTCGAGACCCAGGACGTCACCACCGCTTCGCTGCCGTTGCGGACGGGAGCTCCGCCCGCGCCGAAAAACGGGTCCCAAAGGCCATCGATATGCCCCATCTGATAGGCGGCGAGGTAGCGTGAGACGAACAGGCCGACGAAGGCAAGCGCGACGATGGGAATGCGCTGCGTGAAGGCGGAAGGCGAATAGCTCCAGCCGAGCGGTCGGTCGTCATCCGCCGCCAGCGCCCGGCTGCTGATGCCGGGCGTTGGCGGGATCATCACGGCGAGGACCGGGATCAGCAGCCCGACCAGCGTGTCGATGCCATAGGCGGCAGCGCTGGTGGTCCAGAAGACGAGTGGCGCCAGCATGATCCAGACGCCGAGTGCGGCGGTGATCCATTGTGTCCAGGACCAGCGGCGATACATCCCGAGTAGCGCAAAGAAAACGACCAGCAGTCCTGACATTATCTCGCTGATGCCAAGCCGCGCATTGCGGATAGCTGCCGCCGCGATCTCGTGCCCGAGGGCGGGCGGTGACGGAACGGTGACGGGATCGAAAAGGCCGAGCGTCATCGGCGAGGCGACGAGCCACAGACCCAGCGCGACATTCGCCATCGGCGCCCAGAGGGTGAAAAGCCGCTGCCGCTCGACGGCGGCCTCGACCTCAGCGTGACTGCGCTCCAGCGGCCTATCGAGCCTTCGTTTCGCCTGCTCGATCTCTGGCTCCGACGCGGCGACGGTGGAGGGCTCGAGCTTGTTTTTCTTGTACCAGTCAGTCGGGTCACGCTTGAGCCGCCGGATCATCTCCGGCAGCGTGCGGGAGAGGCGGTGTTTCGGCTCCCAGCCGATGAGGTTGCGGGCGCGGGATATGTCGATCTCGAAATGGTCGTCGGAGTTCTCGATCATCCACGGCCTGATGTCGCTCTCCTGATCGAGCACCTCCGTCTGCACCCATGACCCGGTCTTGGCGAGCCCCTTGGGGAGCACGAAGGTGCGCCAGTCCTCGCCGTGGAGAAGCCGGCCGATGCTCTTCTGCAATTCCCCATAGGAAAGCGTTTCCTCCTCGCCGATCAGCATCACGCTTTCGGCGGGCAATTCGCAGCGCCGGTCGACGGTGCGCACGACGGCCTCGACCAAGTCGTCCTTGTGGAGATAGGGCTGCCCCGCCCGAAGATCGCCGGTGAACAGATAGGCGGTCGGCAGCCGCTCGAAGATGCGGGCGATCTGCTGGGCGATGAAGGTGGCCCTGCAATCCTCGTCATAAACGCCGGCAAGCCTGAGGATCACCGTCTTGATCTGCCCGCGCTCCCCAGCGATCACAGCTTCCGTCTCGGCCTTCGACTGTGGATAGGCCCAGGAAGGCTCGAGAGGCGCATCCTCGTTGATCCTTGCGCCCTTCGCCGGGCTCGGCGCGTGTACCAGCAGCGTGCTGGAAAAGACGAACTGCTCGGTCTCCAGTTCCTTCAGCGCCGCAAGCAGCCGGCGCGTCCCCTGGACGTTGACCGCGTCATATTTCGGGTCGGTCTTGCCGGTCGTATCGTAATAGGCGGCGAGGTGGATCACCGAGGCGACGCGGCCGCCGCTCCGCTTGCCGATTTCCTGTACGGCCTTCCTGATGCTGTCGTCGGAGGTGAGGTCTATCTCGATCGTCTCGAGACGGTCCGCCGCGCCTTTCGGGGCTGCCACGTCCAGGCCGATGACGCGGTAGCGATCCTTGAGGCCGTGAGCGATCGCCTGTCCGAGAAAGCCACTCGAGCCAGTGATGAGAACGGTCGGTCGATCTGTCTCGTTCGGCATTCTTGAAACCTTCGCGGGAGTTTCGTTGCAAACGTCCCTTCGATGGGGAAGGTTCCGATTGCGGCGGTCCGGGCCGCTCGACGTACCTCACATGCCTGAAGCCGATCGCCGATCGCCCGCGGCGGCGCGCAGTCCTCTGGGCGCTCGGCACAACTCACCTGCGAGGCGAAGGCGGCGTCTGCAGCCGCAGGCAGCCGGCGGCTGCCCTTCGGGAACAAGAGCCGCTTTCGGCAATTGTTGCAGGAGATTGACCTTGCCCTTTTCGAGCGAACGCCCCCACCCCCGCCTTCGCTCCGTTACAGGAGTTCAGCAATGAGAATTGCCCAGATCGCCCCGCTTGCAGAACGTGTTCCGCCGAAGCTTTACGGCGGAACGGAGCGGATTGTTCATTGCCTTACCGAAGAACTCGTCAGGCTTGGCCACGACGTCACGCTCTTTGCGAGCGGCGACTCGCTCACCTCCGCCGAGTTGGTGCCCTGCTCGGAGGTCGCCCTCAGGCTCAACCCGGACGTGACCGATTTCCTTCCCCATCACGTCGTCATGCTCGAGGAGGTGCGCCGCCGCGCGCAGGAGTTCGACGTCCTGCACTTCCATATCGATTTGCTGCATTTTCCCCTTGTCAGGGATTTCGCCGACCGCACCGTGACGACGCTGCACACGCGCCTCGATTTATCCGATCTCCAGCCCTTCTATCGGCTGTTCACCGATATACCCCTCGTCTCCATATCCGACGACCAACGCCGGCCCATCCCGCCGGTGAACTGGAGGGGCACCGTCTATCATGGCCTCGACGCCGCGGTGCTGCCGTTCACCGAGAAGCCGGCCGGCAACTACCTGGCCTTTTTGGGCAGGATCTCACCCGAGAAGGGCCCGGAGAGGGCCATCGAGATCGCCACCCGGGCCGGCATGCCGCTGAAGATCGCGGCAAAGGTCGACAAGGCGGATCGCGCCTACTGGGAACGTGTGGTCGAGCCGATGGTGGCAAGCCATGCCAATGTCGAGTTCATCGGCGAGATCGACGAACGCCGGAAGCCGGAGTTCCTGGGCAATGCCGCGGCCCTTCTCTTCCCGATCAACTGGCCGGAGCCCTTCGGCTTGGTGATGATTGAGGCCATGGCCTGCGGCACGCCGGTGCTCGGCTTCCGCTACGGCTCCGCCCCGGAAGTCATCGAAGACGGCCTGTCGGGAATTCTCGTCGACTGGGTGGAGGACGCCGTCGCGAGGATGGACGAGGTCCTGAGCCTCGACCGGCGGAGGGTGCGGGGAGCGTTCGAGCGCCGCTTCACGGCGGAGCGGATGACGCGCGACTATCTGGAAATCTACCGCAATCTTCCCGGCGTCCGGAGCGACGCGCCGCGCGCGGCGGCGGGCGATCGGATCGGCCTCGAGGTCGCCCACCAACCCTGGCGAAGCGCGGTCGAAAGCGCTTTGCCGCTCGCCGAGGCCGGCACGAGCCGAGGGGCGATCCCGGTGGTCCTCGATGGCCCCAAGACCCTTGGAACGGAAGAGCCCCGCGGCGGGCGGCCCGGTCAGTAAGATTTCTTGAGGTGCGAGGATGCGGCCGCCTGTTGGCCGCCCTTCTCCGCCTGCCGCAACGCTTGGTACTCGGCAACCGCCGCCAGACCGGCATCGCGCAGCAGCGCCACGTCGTGGGGCCCGGCGATGATGCGATAGCCGCGGTCGATCAGTTCGCCGACGGAGGCACCGGCGTTCGGCACCGTGCCCATGATCTTGCCTGAGGCGAGGATCGCCCTCTCGGCTCGGGCAACCAGTTCGCGCACCTCCGGATGGCCGGTCTGCTCGAGGCGGCCGATCGAGCCAGCGAGATCGTTGACGCCGATGAAGATGATGTCGGCGCCCTCAGTCGCCGCGATCGCCTCGGCGTTGTCGACCGCCGTGAAGGACTCGATCTGCACGGCGATCAGCATGTTGTCGTTGGCCTTGTGGATATAGCCGGGCTCCAGCCCGAAGGTTGAGGCGCGCACCACACCGGCCGCATAGCCGCGGATCCCTTGCGGCGGATAGCGGCAAGCGCGGACCGCCGCAAGTGCGGCTTCCGCCGTGTCGACCGAGGGGATCATCACCGACTGCACGCCGGCGTCGAGCACCCGCTTCAAAAAGACATGATCGTTCCAGGGGACCCGCACCAGCGCCGGCGAGGGCGTCGTTTCGATGGCGCGGAGCGTGTCGATGATCTCGCTGGTCTCGCCGACGCCATGCTCATGATCGACGAGAAGGAAGTCGAAGCCGGCATGGCCGAGGATTTCCGCATTGGTCGGCGAGCCGCCGCCGACCCAGCATCCGAACGCGACGTGACCGGCGGAAAGGTGGGCCTTCAGGCGGTTTGGTGTGTACATGGACAGAGAGCCTCGAATTATTCGGAAGGGACAGCATGGGGCGCGCCTTCACGCCCCATGCGATGGCAGGAGTTCAATTGGCGGAGCGCACCCGCTCGATCGTCTCGTTGAGCGCCTTGACGAGGTCCGGATTGGCGGAGGCGGCGAATTTCTCCGCGACCGGCTTGGTCTTCTCGCGGAAGCGGGCGATTTCCTGTGGCGGCAGCTTGGTGACCGTCATGCCCGAGGCGGCAAGCGCGTCGACCGCCTTCTGGTCGGCATTGCGGGAGAGCTGGCGCTGGAAGGCGGCAGCCTCGGTGGCGGCGGCCTGCAACAGATCCTTCTCCTCCTGGTCGAGCTTTTCCCAGAGCGGCTTCGAGAACAGCAGCACCATCGGATTATAGGTGTGGCGCGTCAGCGTGATGTACTTCTGCACCTCGTTAAGCTTGGCCGTCAGAATGCTCGGCGCCGGGTTTTCCTGGCCGTCCACCGTGCCGGTCTCGAGCGCCGTATAGACTTCCGGGAACGGCATCGGCACCGCATTGGCGCCGAGCGCCTGGAACATTTCCAGGTAGATCGGCGACTGCACGACGCGGATCTTCAGTCCCTCGATGTCGTCGACCTTCTCGACGGGGCGGCGGCTGTTGGTGAGGTTGCGGAAGCCGAGCTCCCAATAGGCGAGCACGACGAGGTTCTTGTCGTCGAGTTCCTTGGCGAAGGTCTTGCCAACCTCGCCGTCCATCACCGCGTCGGCTTCCTTGGTCGATTCGAACAGGAAGGGCAGGTCGAGGATGGCGAAGTCGGGCGCAAGGCTTGCCATCAGGCCGGCATTCATCACGGACATCTGCAGGAGCCCGCCTTGCAGCGCCGTCACCGACTGGAGGTCCCCGCCGAGCATGCCGGCCGGGAAGACCTTGACGTCGATCTTGCCGCCGCTCTTTTCCTTGACGATCTCGGCGAACTTGCGCTGGCCGATGACGAGCGGCGAGCCTTCGGCGCCGGCGCTGGCGAAGCGGATGGTCTGCTCGTTGATCTCGGCGCTTGCCGAGAGCGGCGCGACGGATGCCAGCATCAGGCCGGTCATCAAGGCCATCAAAGTCTTACGCATGTCGTTTCCTCCTTGATAAAATGCGATTTTCTGGAATTCAGCGTCCCAGCCAGGCGGCGGGCCAAGTGACGAGTTCGGGGAAGGCGATCATCAGCCCCAGCACGACGAGCTGGGCGACCATGAAGGGCGTGACGCCGCGGATCACCGTTTCCATGTTGAGACGGGAGACGCCGGCGACGACGTTCAGCACCGTGCCGACCGGCGGGGTGACGAGGCCGATGGAATTGTTGATGATGAACAGCACGCCGAAATAGATCGGGTCGATGCCGGCTGCCTGCACCACCGGCACCAGCACCGGCGCGAGGATCAGGATGGTCGGAGCCATGTCCATCGCCGTGCCGACGATGACGACGAGGATCATGATCGCCAGCATCAGCAGCTTCGGGCTGTCCATCAGCGGCGACAGGAGCTCGATTACCTGCCCCGGCAGGTCGGCGATGGTGATGAGCCAGGCCGAGACGAGGGCGGCCGCTACGAGGAAGATGACAACGCTCGTGACCTTGGCGGAGGAGACGAAAACGGCATAGAGCTGGGAGAGGCTGAGCTCGCGGTAGATGCAGGTGGCGACCAGGATCGAATAGACGGCAGCGACGACGGCGGCCTCGGTCGGGGTGAAGAGGCCGAATTTCAGGCCGAAGATGATGATCACCGGCAGGCCCAGCGCCCAGAGGCTTTCGCGCAGCGCCTTCAGCCGCTCCGCACCGCTGGCGCGCGGCCGGAGTTCGATCTCCTCCTTGCGCACCATAAGCCACCAGGCGACCGCAAGCCCGACGCCGATCATCAGGCCCGGCGCGATGCCGGCCATAAAGAGCTTCGAGATCGACAGGTTGGCGGTGACGCCGAACAGGATGAAGGCGATCGACGGCGGGATGATCGGTCCGATGACCGAGGCCGAGGCGACAAGGCCGGCGGAGCGCGCCTTGTCGTGACCGGCCTTGACCATCATCGGCACGAGCAGCGCGCCGAGCGCAGCCGCATCGGCGACCGCCGAGCCGGAGAGCGCCGAGAGCACGCAAGCGGCGATGATCGCCACATAGCCGAGCCCGCCGCGCACATGCCCGACCAGCGCCAGCGCCAGCGCCACGATTCGCTTCGACAGCCCGCCGGCATTCATCACCTCTCCCGCCAGCATGAAGAAGGGCACGGCGAGCAGCGTGAAGCTGTCCGTGCCGCCGACGAGGTTCTGCGCGAGGATCTGCGGATCGAACATGGCGAGCTGCACCATCAGCGCCACGCCGCAGATCAGTAGCGCATAGGCAATCGGCATCCCGATCGCCATCGCGGCGAGAAGGGCGGTGATGAAGACCAGAATTGTCATCGCGGACCAACCTTTACCGCCTATTGCTCGGGGATCACGTCCCTCCGATTCAGGCTGCAGACCTTCGGAAGCGCCAGCGCCGGCGCGTTGAAACGGCTACCGGCGAACCCTCAGCGCGGCGGCGCGCTGCCGGGCGGCAATTGCGCGATGTCGAAATCCTCTTCCGATTCCTTGACGCCGATCAGTTCCTCGTCGCTGATCCGGCCGGTGAGCGAACGCAGCAGCGAGAGGCAGAACCAGGCGGCCGCGAAACCCGTGAAGATCAGCACCGGCACGAAGAACCAGGCTTGCGAGATGCCCATGACGGGCGTCGTCATGCCGAGATTGATGCCGAACTGCTGCCAGGTGCCGGAGAAGACCAGCCAGGTCGTATAGAGCATCAGCAGGTTGGAGAGGACGAAGCAGAGGAGCCGGCCCTTGCGGGAGAGCCGGCGGATGAGCGTATCGACGCCGAGATGCGCCTGCTCGAACAGCGTCACCGCGGCGCCGAGAAAGACCACCCAGACAAACAGCAGGCGCGACAGCTCTTCCGACACGGAAATACCGGTGTTGAAGGCATAGCGCAGCACGACATTGCCGAAGACGAGAACCAGCATCGCCGCCAGACAAAGGGCCAGCAGGAACTCCACGGGGTTCAGCAGGAATTTGCGGATCGCGAACAAGATGGCTCCTCCTCCGATGAAGGCTCTCCCGGCCATGCGCCTCCGCACATCACCGCCTCCGGACAGCCGATCAGAATGTAAGCGCTTACATAGCACTTTCAGACGGCCTGTCAAATGGAAAGTAAATGGGTTGGAAAAGGGCATGTAACCGTATACATAGCTAATCGATTGAGGAGAGATCGATTCCCATGGGACGTGGAGGAAGAGAGCGGAACGGACACACGGGCGCCCGGGCTCTCGACGTTGCGGCGCTGGCGGGCGTTTCAACCGCCACGGTGTCCCGCGCCTTCAATGCGCCGGAAAAGGTCGCGCCGGACATCCGCGAAAAGGTGCTGAAGGCCGCGGCCGAGCTTGGCTGGATGCCGCATCCGGCCGGCGCGGCGCTCGCCAGCCGCCGCACCTGGCTCGCCGGGGTGCTCATTCCGACCCTCGACAACGACGTCTTTGCTTCGCAGGTCGGCGCCCTGCAGACGCGCCTGTCCGCAGACGGCGTTACGGTGCTGATCGGCTGTTCGAACTACAACGCCGACCAGGCCGCCAACCAGGTCCGCACCATGCTGGCGCGCGGCGTGGAGGCGCTGGCCGTCGTGGGCGAGTCCCACCGCCCCGGCCTGTTCGAAACGATCGCGGCGCGCGGCGTCCCCTATGTGGTCACCTATTCACATCGGCCCGGCTCCCCTCACCCGAGCGTCGGCTTCGACAACGCCGCCGCCTTCCGGCGGATCGCCCGCCACCTGCTCGAGCTCGGCCATCGCGATTTCGCGCTGATCCATCAGCCGTCGATCGACAACGACCGGGTCGTGGCGCGCGTCGAAGGCCTGCGCGCGGCACTCGCGGAGGAAGGCGTGGCGCTCAGGCCGCAGCATGTGCGCGAGGGGCCGGCGAGCATCGCCTTCGGCCGCGAGAGCCTGCGCTCGATCATGGAAGCGGCGGGTCCACGGCCGACGGCGGTCGTCTGCGGCAACGACGCGCTGGCGATCGGCGCGCTCATAGAGGCGCGCGCGCTCGGCATGAGCGTGCCGGAAGAGCTCTCCATCACGGGGTTCGACGACGTGGCGATGGCAGAACAGACCGATCCGCCGCTCACGACGATGCGCGTCGACAATGCCGAAATCGGCCGGCGGGCTGCGGACTATCTGCTCGCCTGCCTTGCCGGCCGGCAGCCGCCGCCGCCGCCGCCGCTCGAAAGCCGCCTGATTCTCCGGGCATCGACCGGCGTCCCTGCCCGTTCCGCCGCCTGACCATTCCCCCCAAAACGAATGCCCGCATGACCCACGCTACACTTTTCGATGCCGCCGATCTCGCCCACCGCTTTGCAACCGCAAAGGACCGCATCGCGGCCGCAGAGTTACCGGTGCCGGCGACCATTGCCGAGGCTATCGCCGTGCAGGTCGCGTTCGTCGCGCCCGAGGACGGCGTCGCGGGATACAAGGTGGCCCGCTCGCCCGAAGGCATGAGCGTCGCCGGCCGTCTCTCGCCGATCGCGGCCCACGCCGACGCCGAGCCGGCTACCTTTCGCTGGCGCAACGGCCTGCGTGTCGAAGCGGAGATCGGCTTCCGCCTTGCCGCGGGCTTGCCGCCCCGGGAAGCCGGCTATAGCCGGGACGCGGTGATCGCCGCCATCGGCTCCATCCATCTCGGCGTCGAGGTGCTCGACAGCCGCATCGAGGAGGGCGGCAAGGCGCCATTCCTGCTCTTCCTCGCCGACCGGCTCGGCAATGCGGGCTATGCGTTCGGGCCCGAGCTGCCGCGCGAATTTCTCGACGGCGCGGAGGGGCGGCCGCTGGAAGTGAGCCTCGACGGAGCCCCGCTGTTCGCAGGCGAGGCCCACCACCCGGCAAGCGATGTGCTCGCCTGGCTGGTCGGCTGGGCAAATGAGACAGAAAGGGCGGAAGACACGCTTTCCGCCGGGGAGATCGTCACTACCGGCAGTCTCTGCGGCGCCCTCGATGTCGCAGCACCCGGCCGCATCGACGTGAGGCTCGACGGCAGATGGAGTCTGGCGGTTCGGTTCGAATAGCGAAAAGCCGGACCTCGGGAACGACGAAATAGCACCCCTCTGCCCTGCCGGGCATCTCTCCCCACAAGGGGCCCACAAGGGGAGAGATCGGCGAGTGGCAACGCCTCGCTCAAACCAATTCGGTGACTTCAGCGTTCACGAGCTTGGTGTCGGGCAGGGCCTCGCCTTTGTCCAATTTCCCTCCTTGTGGGGGAGATGCCCGGCAGGGCAGAGGGGTATACCACTTGGGCAGTTCGGCGCGGCTCCCTCCCTCTCAGAACTCCTGCCATTCCTCCGCCACGGCGGCGTTTCCGCGGAAGGACTGCGCCACCTTGGCGACCATCTGGCGCGCCGGTGAAGCAGCCGTGCCTCCGCTTGCAGCCGGCGCTGGGCGCTTTGATGCGGCGCCGGCGCCGATGTCGAACTGGCGCAAGAGCTGGAACAGCGCGTCCGCCTCCTTGGCAAGACCATGGGCGGCGGCTGTCGCTTCCTCGACCATCGCCGCGTTCTTCTGCGTCCCCTGGTCCATGGTGTTGACCGCCGTGCTGATCTCCTTCAAGCCTGTTGCCTGTTCCCTGGAGGCCTCGACGATCGCCCCGACATTGCCGTCGACCTGCTGGACCTGCTCGACGATTTCCTCGAGCGCCTTGCCGGTTTCGCCGACGAGGGCGACGCCGTTCTTGACGTGGTCATTCGAGGTGTTGATCAGTTCCTTGATCTCCTTGGCGGCCTTGGCGGAACGCTGCGCCAATTCGCGCACTTCCTGGGCGACGACGGCAAAGCCCTTGCCGGCCTCGCCGGCCCGCGCCCCCTCGACGCCGGCATTCAGCGCGAGAAGGTTGGTCTGGAAGGCGATCTCGTCGATGACGCCGATGATATTGCCGATCTCGACTGCCGAGGTTTCGATCTTGCCCATGGCGCCGACCGCGTCGCGCACGACGCGTCCGGAGCGCTCCGCATTGTCCTTCGTCTTGCGAACGAGCTGGCCCGCCACCTGGGCACGATTGCTGGAGTCGGCGACCGTTGTGGTGATCTCGTCGAGCGCCGCCGCCGTCTCCTCGACGGAAGCCGCCTGCTGTTCTGTCCGCTTGGCGAGATCGTCGGAGGCCGAGCGTATCTCCTGGGCGCCGGCTGCGATCGCGCTTGCATTCTCGGCAACCGCCTGCATCGCCTGGCGCAGCTTTTCGACCGCTCCGTTGAAGTCGAGCCTCAGCTTGTCGAGCGACGGAATGAACGGCGTGTCGATCCGCTGGGTGAGGTCGCCCGAGGCGAGATTCTGCAGTGCGGCGGCGAGCTGATGAACGGCCTGGCCGGTCTGCTCCGCCAAGGCATTGCGCTGCTTTGCATCCTCTTCAAGCCGCTGGCGCTCCGTCATCGTGCGCGTCGTCTCCGCATTCGCCTCGCGTTCCGCCTTTGCGGAGATCGCATCCCTGAGCGCCGCAACAGCACGCGCCAGCATGCCGATCTCGTCGCGGCGTGCTTCGAGGTGACGATCCCCCGTCAGGTCGCCCTCGGCCATCGCCTTCAACGACAGCTGCAGCCTGGACAGCGGTCCGATGATCGAGCGCGCCGACAGCGCCGCAGCGATGATCGAAAGCAGGGCAGCGATACCCAGCGCCGTGAATGCCAGTGATTCGAACCCGCTCACGGCATCGCGCACGTGGCTGCCGATCGATTTGTTCAGCGCCTCCTGATAGTCGATGAACTTGTTGATGGCGCCGAGCCAGGCGTCGAACAGGGGGCGGGCCTGCTCCAGCAGGATCCTGCGCGCGCCGTCGCCATTTCCCTTCTCCTGGAAGGCGATGATGTCGGCGACGAGCGGATTGGTCTTCGCTTGAATGTCGGCGATTTCGGCCAGAATGGTTTTTTCCTGATCGCTCGCGCCGGCAGCGATCATCTCGGCCATCCGCTTCTCGTTCTCGGCATAGGTGGCGGCGAGCTTTTCGATCAGCGCCACTGCTTTCCTGCGCTCCTCTTCGGAGGTCACCAGAGTGACGTCGCGGATGGCGATCGCCCGATCATGAACGCTGCCGCGATAGTTGATTGCAAAGCGTTGCTTGGCACTGTTCACGTCGTTGATGGTAGCGAGATTGCCATTGATCTCTTCGACCTGAACGGCCGAATAGATGGTCAAGCCGACCATCATGAGAAGCAGGAAGCCGAAGCCGACGGCGAGGCGCGCGCCAATCCCGAAGCTCTTGAAATAGCTCATCGATGTTTCCTCGTCCCTTTAACGCAATTGCCGCGCCTCGACCGCTTTCTGGCTGGACCGTTCGCTTGCGTCCTTCAGAATCAACGTATCAAGGAGGCGCGAGCGGGCGCATGCCGCAGCCCGCGTCAAAACCGTCCCAATGCAGTGAAAACCAGTCCCAGCGGCGGCTTGCGCCGCGAAGGCCACCCGCCCTCATGGCGGTTGAGACGAGCGTACATCGCTTCGCTTTGCCTCAAGAAATGGCACCTGTTGGTTGCGAAATCGTGAATAATTAGCTTTGCTATAAAAGTAATTTCTAAAATTTGATAATCAGGCCGCCTGGCCGGCCGCGAGCAGGCGGACGAGCATCACCCCGGCGAGCAAGCCGAGAAGTGAAAAGATCACGGAAGAAGCGGCGTAGATTGCCGCGGCGGCCCACTCGCCGCGCTCATAAAGGCCGATCGTGTCGAGCGAGAAGCTTGAAAAGGTGGTGAATCCGCCGAGCACGCCGGTCGCCAGGAACAGCCGCACATCCTGAGGCAGATGGACGCGCAAGGCGAAATACTCGGCGATGAGCCCCATGGCGAAGGAGCCGGCGACGTTGACCGCCAGGGTGCCAAAGGGAAAGGCGGCACCGAGGAGCTGCGCGGCAAGCTGGTTGACGCCATGGCGCATGGCGCCGCCCAATCCGGCGCCAAGGAATACCAACAGATAGGCCATTGCCGTCCTTTTTCCTCTCGCGGCCCGAAGTTCGGGACGATAGGACGGAGAGCCGCCGCCGGCAATCGCCGAAGCGGCGATGTCCGCTGTGGCATCGGAGGCCGCCTCTAAGCGCAGCCCATCCGTTTCAGATCGGAGCACTGGACCTATCCACTTTCTGCATCGGCCTGTCCACTTTCCGCTGCCAACTGCCCGAGCCGCACCGTATTTAAGCGTTTGTTTACTCAGGAACGCTTGGGTGGTGATTGCGATAGTAATCGCCTCCACAACCGCCGGGCGGTGTCCGACAGGTTCCTGGGTGGCGATTCATAGGGGCGACCGGTGTATCCGTTCGCTCCAGCGGGATGAGCCCGCGGGATTTCCAAGACGCATGATTTTCGAGGAGATGCTGGCCGCGCTCGGCACGGAGCGCGGAAGGAAAGTCGCGTGCTCGTTCCCCGCCGCCAACGTCACCGGACGATCCTCCCCATCGTCCGGCCGGCGAACCGGGAGCAAGGGGGGCGATCCCGGCCAAATCTCGACCAACGGAGACCTCGGTCTCTCGAATACAGTTCAGAGGTAGTGATAGTGAAACGACCAAGCGTGAAATTGTCCCTGATCGGCTCGATTGCCGGCATGGTGCTGACAACCGCCGCCATCTCCTGGGTATCGATCAGTTCCCTCTCCGACATTGACGCCAAGAGCGACGAGATCGTCGACAACTGGCTGCCGAGCGTCGAGCGATCCAAGGAGATCGATGCCGCTCTCTCCGACCTGAAGGTAGCCTTTAATCGCCATGTCCTGGCGGCCACGGAGGATGAAGAACATGCGGCCGAAACCGCGATTGAGGCGGAAAAGACTCGCTTTTTCAGGTCGATAGACGACTACGCGGCGCTCGTGACCGAGGCAGACGAACAGACCGAACTCGCGAAGATCAAGAATACGGCCAGCCAGCTGATCCACGCGAGCCGCCGGATGATCGTTGCCTCGGCCGCAGCCAAGGACGATGAGGCCAAGCAGATCATTTCCAAGGAAATGGCGCCGCGCTTCAGCGATGTTGCCAAGTCGATCGACGTGATCGTCGGCCTCAACAAAGAGGGCGCCGCCCGTTCCGGTGCGGAAATTCAGAAGCTGCTCGAAAATACGCTGAAGCTTATCTCCATCCTCTGCGCTGCCGCGGTCGCTGCCGGCGCCGGCGTCATCGCCTTTGCCGTCTTCGGTATCGCCAACCCGATCACCCGCATTACCGGCGCAATGCGCAATCTCGCCTCCGGCGATGCGCAGTCGCCGATCCCCTTCGCCGGCCGCGACGACGAGATCGGCGCCATGGCCGAGGCCGTTGAAGTGTTCCGTCAGAATGCACTTGCCAATGCGCGTCTCGAAGAGGAGGCCGCCGACACCCGCAGCCGCCAGGAGGCCGAACGGGCCGAGGTGCAGCGCCGAACGACGCGCGAAGCGGAAGCGCTGCGCTTCGCCTCGGACAATCTCGCCGCCGGCCTGAAGCGGCTTGCGGCAGGCGACCTCGCCTTCCAGCTCAACGACGCCTTCGCGGCGGACTTCGAGCCGCTCCGGCAGGATTTCAACCAGTCGGTCCGCCAGCTCGGCGCGGCGCTCGCGTCCATTGCCGAAAGCATCGGCACGATGGACAACGGCACCCGCGAAATCGCGTCAGGTGCCCAGGACCTCGCCAAGCGTACCGAACAGCAGGCGGCTTCGCTGGAAGAGACCGCCGCTGCCCTCGACGAGATCACTGCCAATGTCGGCTCCTCGACGAAGCTCACCGAGGAAGCCCGCACGGTCGCCACCCAGGCCAATCACAGCGCCGCCAACTCCGCCGAGGTCGTGTCACGTGCCGAAGAAGCGATGCGCCGCATCGAGGAGAGCTCGCAGCAGATCTCCAACATCATCGGCGTGATCGACGAGATCGCCTTCCAGACCAACCTGCTGGCGCTCAACGCCGGCGTCGAGGCGGCGCGCGCCGGTGACGCCGGCAAGGGCTTCGCGGTCGTTGCCCAGGAGGTGCGCGAGCTCGCGCAGCGCTCGGCGCAAGCCGCCAAGGAGATCAAGGGACTGATCCAGAACTCGACGACCGAGGTCGAAAGCGGCGTCAGACTGGTGCGCGATACCGGCGAGGCGCTGAACGTGATCGGCGGCTTCATCGGCCAGATCAACAGCCACATGAACGCGATCGCCGTCTCCGCCAAGGAGCAGTCCACCGGGCTTGCCGAGATCAACACCGCGGTCAATTCGATGGACCAGAGCACCCAGCAGAATGCCGCGATGGTCGAGCAGTCGACCGCTGCGGCTTCGAACCTCGCTTTGGAAGCGGCGAAGCTCCGCGACCTGGTCGCCCGCTTCAAGCTCGAAGGGGCCTCCGGCCCGCGCGCCGCCGGCGAGGCGGCGAAGCCGGTCGCTTCACCCGCCCGTGCGCTCGGCGGCCGCATCGCCCGCGCGTTCGGCGGCAAGATGGCAACGGCGCCGGCCGTCGACGAGTGGGAGGAGTTCTGAGCCTCGAAGACTTGGGACGACGCCGTCCCGTGCCGCCTCGATTTCTGCCGGAAGCAGGAGATTTGCGGCGCCCGATCACATCTCTCCCCGGTTCCCGGGGCGAGGGCCAGGCCAGGGATAGGGCCGAAGCCTTCGCGCCCCATTCATACATACGGAGCCATAGCCAGTGTCGAATATCGCTGTTTTCCCCCGCAACAAGCCCGAGGACCGCCTCCGCATGAGTCGATATGGAAAGCGCCAGGGACCGCCTGTTCGCGGTCGCCGCCCAGCTTGACCGCGTCCTGGCGGAATTGTCGCGCGAAGGCTTACGGCCTGCCGGCGAACAACTGCCAAATACCGGAACCTGATCGCGGTAAAGGCGGAGGAGGAACAAGGTGCGAGCGGAGCGGGCTGACGAGATGACTGGACGATCGAAACCGCTGAGCAGGCCTCGGCAATCGGTGGAGAAATACATTCGGTCGATCGGCCGGCACTACGTGAATGCCGTCATTGTGATGACGCTGCTGATCGCCGCCACCTATCTGACCATGCTTGTCGCCCTTGACCGTCATTCGCTGCAGCAGAAGATCAGCTTCCTGACCAGCAACCAGTTCATCCGCTTCCAGCAGCTCGCCAACCAGACGCGGGCGCTGATGCGGGCTTCGGCCGACCCCAACCTGCCGGAATACATCATCAGTCCGATGCGCGACGACATCCATCGGGCGATAGGCGATATCCGGGCAATGAGCGGAGAATTGCACGCGCTGGACCAAAGCATCGGCGGCAATCTCCTTGAGCGCTTCAATCCGCGCGACGAGATTGCGGTGCAATTGCGTCGCGATCTCAATGGCCGGCTCGAGGACTTTCTCGAGCGGGCGGTGCGCATTGCCGATACCAGCAACGAGGACCGGCGGCAGCGCTACTCCTTCTGGGGCCCGATCGACTTCGCCGTAGCCTCCGACAGCATGCTGATGCGCCAGTTTTCCGACCTGATCCGCCACGCCCATGACCGCAGCGGCGTCAGCATCGACAACGCCAAGCTGATCGGCACGGGGCTGCTGGCGCTGATCGCGGCCACCGTCATTCTGGCGAGCGTCCTTCTGTTCAGCCCGCTCCTCAAGAAGCTGCGCAACGAGCATCGCCTGACAATGGCTTTCGAGCAGCGGCTGACGCTTCTGGCCCACACCGACGCTCTCACCGGTCTCAACAACCGCTCGTCCTTCAATACCGCTCTCAGCGATCTCTTTGGCGAGCTGGAAAGGACAGGGGCCGGCTTCTCCATGCTGCTTCTCGATCTCGACCGGTTTAAAGCCATCAATGACGGCCTCGGCCATCCCGCGGGCGATGCGGTGCTGCGTCACGTCGCCCGCACCCTGCAGAAGACCTTGCGCGCAAGCGATGTGATCGCCCGGCTCGGCGGCGACGAATTCGCCGTGCTGCTGCCAGGGATCGGCGAGGCTGCCGCACTCGAAGCGGTCGCCGAACGGGCGATCGAGGCGATCGCCGCAGACTTTGCCTTCGAAGGACGCAACCTGCAGGTCTCGGCCAGCATCGGCGGCGCCATCGTGCCCGATCACGCCTCGGACGAGGCCGGATTGATGCGCATCGTCGACCTCGCTCTCTATACGGCGAAGGCCGGGCGCAACACCACGGTCATATTCGACGAAGCGGCGCTGGCCCGGCGGCTAGAGCAGAACCAGCTCTCTCTCGCCCTTGTGCTTGCCGCCGACCGCAATGAATTCGTCGTGCACTACCAGCCGAAGGTCGACCTCATGACCGGTGCCCATCTGGGCTTCGAGGCGCTGGTGCGCTGGCAGCATCCGGAGCTGGGGCTTTTGCCGCCCGGCCGTTTCCTGCCCCTGATGGAAGGAACGCAGCTCATCCGCGGCATGACCCGCGCAGTTGTCGCCGCCGTCGGCCGCGACCTCAAGGCCTGGAGGGCGGCCGGGCTCGCTCCCGGTCCCGTGTCGATCAACCTGCCCGAGGTCCTGCTCGTCGGCGAGGAAGGTTACGCGTTCTTCGCCGCCGCAGTTCGTGAAAACGGCCTGGAATGGCAGGATTTCGCGGTGGAGATCACCGAGGACGTCTTCCTCAATCGCTCGGCCGGCCAGATTCTTGCAACGGTGGCGCGCTTCCGTCAGCACGGCCTGTCGATCTGGCTCGACGACTTCGGCACCGGTTTCGCCTCGCTCGTGCACTTACGCGATTTCCCCTTCGACGAGTTGAAGATCGACCGAAGCTTCGTCGACGGCATAGGCAAGGACGCCCGCAGCGAGCAGATCATCCGCGCCATGATCCAACTTGCCCGGAACCTCGGCAAGCGCTGCGTCGCCGAGGGGATCGAGACGGAAGCGCAACGACGCTTCCTGATCGAGGCCGGCTGCGACATCGGCCAGGGATACCATTTCGCCCGGCCCGAGCCAGCCGCCCTCGCCGGCGCGCGGCTGCCGCAACGGGCCGCCGCCGACCGGCGCCCGGCGTCGAAGGCTTCGGCAGCGCTGCGGCGGATCGCCCGGCGGTGACTATCGTAAGTTGGAGGAGATGATGAGACGAAAAATCAAAAGGGCCTGCCTGGCCGCGGCGCTGCTGCTGCTGGCAAGCTCCCAGCCACCTGCAGCCGCCGATCAGCGCGGCGCAGTCGATGTCGTGCATTTCTGGATTTCGCAGAGCGAGGCGGCGGCACTGGACGTGTTGCGCAAGGCATGGGCCGATGCCGGCCACCAATGGATCGACCTGCCGGCGGAAAACAAGGTGGCCGTCCAGAGGATCGTCAGCGATCGCATCGCCAACGGCTATGCGCCCGCCGTCATGCAATGGAATGCGAACGAGGGTTCACGCGAGCTGCCGGAAATGGGTATCGTGCTTGACATCGACGAGGTCGCCAGGGCCGATGACTGGCGCCGCGTCCTACCGGCAACCGTGCTCGAGCGCATCACCTACAAGGACAAGGTGTTCTTTGCGCCGACCAACGTCCACGCGGAAAACTGGCTCTGGACCAGCGAGCCCATCTTCCGCCAACTCGGCCTGAAGGCTCCCGAGACATGGGACGAAATCTTCGCCGCCGCCGAAAAGATCAAGGCGGCGGGCCACCTGCCCGTCGCGCTGGGCGACGGTCCCTGGGAAATCTCCCTCGTCTTCAACGGCATCATGTATTCCAAGCTCGGCGCCGACGGCTATGCCCGGATCATCCGCGGCGACCCGGCGCTGGTTAGCGATCCGCGCATGACCGAGTCGCTCGACATGCTGCGACGCCTCTCCCGCTATGCGGAACCGGCCGCAGCGCGCCGGCGCAAGACCTGGGCCGACGCCACCGCCGCAGTCGGTGGCGGCAAGGCGGGCATGCAGTTCATGGGCGACTGGGCGAAGGGCGAGCTGGTGGCCCGTGGCTACTCTGTCGACAAGGATTTCGGCTGCAGCCTGATGCCCGGCACGGAGATCGCCTATTTCATGGTCATCGACGCTTTCGCCTTTCCGCTGACCAACCGCGAAGACGCCGCCGACGCGCAGCGCGCCTTCGCGCGCATGGTGCTCGATCGCGACAACCAAGTGGCCTTCAGCCGTCTCAAGGGCTCCCTGCCGGTGCGCACCGACGTCGATCCCAGCGGGCTCGACCGCTGCGGCCGGCTCGGCCTCGAGAAGATCGTCCAGAACAGCGGCGTCAGCGCCCAGTCGATGGCCATGCCGACGCAGATGTCGGAGGGCTGGATCGGCGTGCTGGCGGAATTCTTCAACGACGAAAGCATGTCGACCAAAACTGCCCAGCGCCGCCTCTACGACATCGTCAAGCGGCAGTGAGGAGCACCAAACTTAATCGCTTGTTTCCACGGCGCCTGAAAATTACCAATAGGCTCCGTTGGAGGCGTTGGGAGGCGTCATGCTGACTTTGCGACAGATCGAGGTGATCCGCGCGATCATGGTCACCGGCACGATCGCCGGCGCCGCGAAGCTCCTCGGCGTCGCGGCGCCCGGCGTCAGCCGGCTGATGAAGTATACGGAAGACAGCCTTCGGGTCCGTCTCTTCAACCGCAGCCATGGGCGCTATGTGCCGACGCCGGAGGCCCGGCACATCTTCGGATTACTCGACACCGTCTACCGGCAGGTCGAGGACCTGCAGTTTGCCGTGCAGCGGCTGGAAAAGGGTGACGGGCTGGAACTCAGCGTCGGCTCGGTTCCCAGCATCGCCAATGTGATGGTGCCGCGGGCGATCGCCAAGCTGCGCCAGCAGTATCCGTCGCTTTATGTCGACATCAACATTCTGAAGATCGAGGAGGCGATCGACTATCTGCTCGTCGGTCGCGGCGAGGTGGTGGCGATCAGCTCCTATCTCGAACACTCGATCATCCATTTCGAGCCGCTCGCCACCGGGCGGCTGCTCTGCATCGTGCCGCAGGACAGCGAGCTCGCCGGCAAGGACGCCATCGCGCCGGACGAAATCGTCCGCCATACCTTGATCGGCATCGATCCGAACGATCCCTACGGGCGGGTGATGACCGAGATTTTCCGTCGTCAGAACCTCGCCTATGATATGAAAATCAAGGCGCGTTTCGGCACGACCGTCTGCGCCCTCGTCGCCGCCGAGCTCGGCATTGCCATCATCGACGAGTTCACCGTCGCCGCCGGCCGGGTGCCGGGAATCAAATGCCTGGAAATCGAAGCGGACACGACCTTCCCGACCTTCGTCGCCTATCGGCGCGACGTTCCGCTGTCGATCTTTTCGGAGCGCTTCATCGACACGCTGAGAACCGAAATGAACCGCGCCAAAAGATAACATCAAGTTATTGACTCTGCATATCTTGGTATTTGCCGTTACGTAAGAGATGGGACAGTATCACGCAGCTGGGCGGAGGAGGATCGCCGCCCATGGAAGAACGACATAGGAGGAGAACATGACGAAGAGAGCACTTGCGTCGATCGCAATTGCCGTGGCGCTATCGGCCGGCCTGCCGAACATATCCTGGGCGGACACGATAAAGATCGCCAACGTGATCGAGCTTTCGGGCGCCGGCGCCACCGTGGGAAGCAACTGGCGCGACGCGCTGAAGCTCGCCTTCGAGGAGATCAATGCTGCCGGCGGCATTCTCGGCGAACAGGTCGAGGTGACGGATTACGACACGCAGACCGACCCGACGACCTCGCGCGCCATGGTGCAGAAGGCGATCGACGACGGCGCCTATGTCATCATGGGGCCGATCTATTCCGGCTCGGTCAAGGTCAACATGATGGTCGCCCAGCAGAACGGCGTGCCGCAGCTGACCGGCGCCGAAGCGCCGTTCATCACCGACATGGGCAATCCCTACATCTTCCGCACCTCTTTCGGCGCACAACAGTCGATGCCGAAACTGGTCAAGTACCTCACCGAGGAAATGAAGGTGAAGTCGGTCGCCGTCGCCTGGGTCAATGACGACTTCGGCAAGGGTGGACGCGATTCCTTCGTGGCCGAGCTGGAGAAGAACGGCATCGCCGTCAACGCCGACGTGTCGAGCGAAGTGGGCCAGGCCGATTTCGCAGCCGACGTCATCAAGCTGAAGTCGAGCAATGCGGACGCGATCTTCGCCTATCTGCATGAAGAGGAAAGCGCGCGGCTGCTCAAGGAAATCCGCAAGCAGGGCGTCACCCAGCCGATCTTCGGCGAAACGACGCTGATGAACCAGAAGGTCGTCGACCTTGCCGGCGAAGCGGTCAACGGCGTGCGCGGGCATGTCGGCCTCAGCGCCAATGCGCCGATCCCCGGCATCGAGGAATTCGCCAAGAAGTTCGAGGCGAAGTACAGCTACAAGCCCGACCACAACGCCATCAAGGCCTATATGGGCGCCTATGTGGTGAAATACGTCACCACCAAGAACGGCAAGGTCGACCGCCAGGCCTTCGCGGATGCGCTGCATGGCCTGACCATCACGCCTGCCGACGAACCCGGCATCCTGATGGAGACCAGCTGGGACGACAAGGGCGAGGTCAACCGCGAAAGCTTCCTCGTCGAGGTCAAGGACGGCAAGCAGACCGTCGTGACCACGCTGCCGAAACTCTAAAAACGGTGAGGCTTCCGGCCCGCCGGGCCTGAAGCCCCCTTTCTTGGGGACATCTTCCATGAATACGTTTTTCCAGTTGTTCGTCTCCGGACTGGCAACGGGGTCGATCTATGCGCTCGCGGCGATCGGCTTCACCCTGCTCTGGCAGGCGTCGCAGACGATCAATTTCGCCCAGGGCGAGTTCATCATGCTGCCCGCCTTCTTCGTTCTGGCCGGAACACAGTTCCTCGGTCTGAGCTTTCCGGTGGCGATGGCGATCGCGGTGGTGCTCTCGCTGCTGCTGCTCGGCCTCGGTTTCAAGCGCATCATCATCGATCCGCTGCTGCCGCACGGCGTCCTACCGATCGTCATCGCCACGATCGCCCTCGGCATCCTGATGAAGGAAGGCGTCAAGCAGTTCTACACGGCCGAGGCGCTGCCGTTCCCGGCCCTGTTCTCCGACCGCACCCTCAACGTGCTGGGCGCCGCCATCTCGGTGCAGGACATAGCCGTTCTGCTGATCGCGCTCGGCGCCGTAGCGCTGCTGCAGCTCTTCCTGAACGGCACGAAGATCGGCCGCTGCATGCAGGCGACCGCGCAGAATCCGAACGTGGCCGAAATCCTCGGCGTGCCGGTGCGCCGTATGATCCTCTACACGTTCCTGATCAATGCCGGCCTCGCTTTTCTCGCCTCCATCCTGATCTCGCCGATCTACCTGGCGAAGTTCTCGAACGGCGAGACGCTCGGCCTGATCGCCTTCATCGCGGCGATCGTCGGCGGCTTCAACCAGATCCGCGGCGCGCTGGCCGGCGGTCTCCTGCTCGGCGTTATCGACAATCTCTCGGCAGCCTACGTTTCCGCGTCGTATCGCTCCGCGGTGCCGCTGATCCTGCTCATCATCATCATTCTCGTGCGGCCGCAGGGCCTGCTCGGAAAGGCGGAAGGACGCACCGTATGAGCAAGCACACTCTCGCTACACTGGTCGCGGGTCTCGCGATCCTGATCCTGCTCCCCTTCACGCAGTCGAATTACGGCGTGTTCGTGCTGTGCTCATGGCTGGTCTATTCGATCTCCGCCATGGGGCTCAACCTGACGCTCGGCTATGCCGGCCAGGTGTCGCTCGCCCAGGCCTCCTTCATGGGCATCGGCGCCTACACGACGGCGCTCATGACCATGGCGGGCGTGCCGTGGCCGGCGGCAATGATCGCCGCGATGGTTCTCTGCTTCGTCATCGGATTTCTGCTCGGCTACCCGGCGCTCCGCGTCCAGCATCACTTCCTGGCCTTCATCACGCTCGCCTTCAACGCGCTGGTGGTGCTGATGCTGCGCAACGAGGAATGGCTGACCGGCGGCACGTATGGCATTGTGGGCATCCCGCGGCCGGAACTCTTCGGCTTGCAGACGCAGAAGCCGCTCGCCTTCTATTTCTTCGTGCTGGCGCTGTTCGTGCTGATGGCTGTCGCCCTCTACGCCATCATCCGTTCGCCCTGGGGCCGCGCCTTCAAGGCGCTCCGGGAAAACCCGATCCGCGCCAACAGCCTTGGCGTCGACATCCGTAAGACGACGCTGCTCGCCTTCGCCATTGGCTCTTCCTATGGCGGGCTTGCCGGCAGCCTGCTGGCCCAGCTCACCCAGTTCATCGATCCGCATTCCTTCGGCCTGACCATCTCGCTCAAGGTCCTGCTGATGGTCATCGTCGGCGGCGCCGGCTTCTTCTTCGGCCCGATACTGGGCGCGCTGCTGATCGTTCTGGCGCCGGAATTCCTGCGCTTCACCGAGGGATATTACCTGATGATCTATGCCACGCTGGTCATCGTGCTGATGGTCTTCTGCCCGACCGGCCTGCTCGGCCTCGTCGAGCGTGGCCGCACGGCGCTGAAGCTCAGGCAGAACCCCAATGCCACGACCTGGGAGGCAGGACGATGACGCCGGTCCTTTCCGTACGCAATGTCAGCAAATCCTTCGGCGGACTCAGGGCGGTGGACAATGTCTCCTTCGATGTCCACCAGGGTGAGATCCTGGGCCTGATCGGCCCGAACGGCAGCGGCAAGTCGACGCTCTTCAACTGCGTCCTCGGGCAGCTGCCGGCCTCGACCGGCATCGTGCTGGTCGACGGCAAGGAGGTCGCGGGCAAGCGCCCCTGCGATCTCAACAAGCTCGGCGTCGGCCGCACCTTCCAGATGCTGCAGGTCTTCCCCGAGATGACCGTGCTCGACAACATCATTTTGGCCGGTCAGGAGCACAAAGGCACGATGCTGTCGCGTCTCTTCGGCAAGCCGGATGCGGGCCTCACCGAAGAGGCCCTGCGGATGATCGACTTCTTCCGGCTCGGGCACCAGACCCACGAGAAGGCGGGATCGCTTTCCTACGGCCAGCAGAAGCTGCTCGACGCCGCGATGGCCTTCATGGCGGGACCGAAGCTGGTGATGCTCGACGAGCCGGCCGGCGGCGTCAACCTCACCATGCTCGCCGACCTCAAGGAGCGGCTGAAGGCCTTCAACCAGGAACGCGGCGCCACCTTCGTGGTCATCGAGCACAACATGGAATTCGTGATGTCGCTCTGCACGCGCATCATCGTTCTGGCGAACGGCAGGATCATTGCCGAAGGCGACCCGGAGACGGTGCGCAACGATCCCACCGTCATCGAAGCCTATCTCGGAGGTTGAGCCATGCTGGAACTCAAGCAGGTCTATGGCGGCTACGGCAAAATGACGATCCTGAACGGCACGTCCTTCAAGATCGACAAGGGCACGATCACCACGGTGATCGGCCCGAACGGGGCAGGCAAGTCGACGGTCTTCAAGGCGATCTTCGGGCTCCTGAAAATCCGTTCGGGAAACGTGATCCTCAACGGCGAAGACGTGACCTCGCTGGCGCCGGCGAAGATGCTCGGCAAGGGCGTCACCTATGTGCCGCAGGGCCGCAACCTCTTCCCGATGCTCTCGGTGCGCCACAATCTCGAGATCGGCGGCATCTCCTCCGGCGATCAGGCGAAGATCGCCAAGCGCATCGACGAGGTGATGGAGCAGTTCCCGATCCTCAAGGAGAAGGCGAAGGAACAGGCGATCACCCTTTCGGGCGGTCAGCAGAAGCAGCTCGAGATCGCGCGCGCCTTGCTGCTCGATCCGTCGCTGATCCTCATCGACGAACCGTCTATCGGCCTTTCGCCGCAGATGATCAACGAGACCTTCCGCACGCTGATCCGGCTGCGCGACCAGGGCGTCACCATTCTGATGGTCGAGCAGAACGCCAAGGCGGCGCTCGCCATGTCCGATTTCGGCCTGGTGCTCGAACAGGGCCGCAGCCGGATGTACGACAGGGCCGACAAGCTGCTTGCCGATCCGCGCGTCGGCCAGCTCTTCCTCGGTGCCCATCTCGAGGAGGCATGAATGCAGCCCGTCCCGGAGATCACCGGAAAGACCGTCTTCATTCCGCTCATCGGTCATCCGGTCGAGCAGGTGAAATCGCCGGGACCGGTGAACGCGTGGTTCTCCGACAATGATGTCGGGGCCGTCCTCATCCCGGTGGATATCTTCCCCGAGAAGGTGGCGGCGTTCCTCGATGCCATTCGAGGAACACCCAATTGCCCCGGCGTTTCGGTGACGATGCCGCACAAGCAGGCGGCATGTGCCGGGGTCGACGACCTGACGGATCGCGCTCGCCGGGCCGGTGCCGTCAACATCATCCGCCGAAGGCCGGACGGCACGCTCCTCGGTGACATGGTCGACGGCGACGCCATGGTGGCGGCGCTCGCCAAGAACGGCGTGACCGTCACGGGCAAGACCGCCTTGGTCGTCGGTGCCGGCGGCGCCGGAACGGCGATCATCTATGCGCTTGCCGAGGCGGGTGCGGCGACCATCGTCGTCATCGAACGTGACCGGGCGAAGGCGGACCGCCTGACCGGCCAGTTGCGCCGCGACTATCCTGAGCTTCACGCCCATGACGTTCTGCCGGACGGCATCGATGTCGACATCGCCGTCAATGCCTCGCCGGCCGGCATGAATCCTGCCGACCCCTATCCCTTTCCGCTGGAGCGGCTGACAAGGGCGGAAATCATCGCCGACGCGGTGACGAAGCCGCCGGTGACACCCTGGCTCGAGGAAGCCCGGCGCCGCGGCATCGCCATCCAGGCCGGCGCCGAGATGACGCTCGCGCAGCTGCCGACGCAGATCGCCTTCTGGGGCCTCGACAAGGGCGATCGCGACGAAGGTGAGCGGCGATGAAGACTTCGATCGCAACGGTTTCGATCAGCGGCGCGTTGCCGGACAAGCTCGCGGCGATCGCCGCCGCCGGCTTCGACGGCGTGGAAATCTTCGAGAACGACTTCCTCGCCTTCGACGAGAGCCCGCGCGAGGTCGGCCGGATGGTGCGCGACTTCGGCCTGGAGATCAGCCTGTTCCAGCCCTTCCGCGACTTCGAGGGCATGCCGGAGCCGCACCGCAGCCGCACCTTCGACCGGGCCGAGCGCAAGTTCGACGTCATGCAGCAGCTCGGTACCGACCTCCTGCTGGTCTGCTCCAACGCCTCGCCGATCTCGCTCGGCGGCATCGATCGGGCGGCGGCCGATTTTCGCGAGCTCGGCGAGCGCGCCGCCAGGCGCGGATTGAAGGTGGGCTTCGAGGCCCTCGCCTGGGGCCGGCACATCAATGACCATCGCGATGCCTGGGAGATCGTCCGGCGCGCCGATCATCCTAATATCGGCCTCATCCTCGACAGCTTCCACACGCTGTCGCGCAGGATCGAGGTCAACTCGATCCGCTCGATCCCGAAGGAGAAGATCTTCATCGTCCAGCTGGCCGACGCACCGCTGATCGACATGGACCTGCTCTATTGGAGCCGGCACTTCCGCAACATGCCCGGCGAAGGCGACCTGCCGGTGGCCGAGTTCACCCGGGCGATCGCCGAAACCGGCTATGACGGCTACTTCTCGCTGGAAATCTTCAACGACCAGTTCCGCGGCGGCGCGGCCAAGCCGCTCGCCGCCGACGGACATCGCTCACTGATCTATCTCGGTGACCAGGTGCGGCGGCATCCGAACGGCGGCTCTCTCACCGTGGCGCCGATGCCGGAGCGTGCGCCGGTCCAGCGGGTCGGCTTCGTCGAGTTCACGGCCGCCCCCGAGGACGCCGCCGAGCTGACCGCCATCCTAAGGACGCTGGGCTTCCGCAAGGCAGCCGGCCACCGCTCGAAAAAAGTCGACCTCTACCAACAGGGCGACATCCGTGTTCTGGTCAATACCGACGAGAGCGGATTTGCGAGCTCCTCCTATGCCGTTCACGGCAGCTCCGCCTATGCCGTCGCACTTGTCGTCGACGACGCGACACAAGCCATGAAGCGGGCGCTGGCGCTCGATGCCGAGCCCTTCAGCCAGCCGGTCGCCGCCGGGGAAGTCGAGCTGCCCGCGATCCGCGGCGTCGGCGGCGGGCTCCTCTATCTGCTCGACGACAAGAGCGATCTCGGCCGCATCTGGGACATCGACTTCGAGCCGTCCGACGAGGGTGGCGAGGTGGAAGAGGCCGGGCTCCGCTGCGTCGACCATATCGCCCAGACGGTCGCCTACGAGGAAATGCCGAGCTGGCTGCTGTTCTATACGTCGATCTTTGCGGCCGGGAAGACGCCGATGGTCGATATCATCGACCCGGCCGGGGTGGTGCGCAGCCAGGTGGTCGAAAATGCCACCGGGTCGTTGCGCCTGACGCTCAACGGTGCGGAGAACCGCCGGACGCTCGCCGGCCACTTCATCGCCGAGACTTTCGGCTCCGGCATCCAGCATCTCGCCTTCCACACCGACGACATTTTCGCAACCGCGGCCGCACTCCGCCGCAACGGCTTCCGCCCGCTGCAGATTTCGCCCAACTACTACGACGACGTCGAGGCGCGCTTCGGCCTCGAGCCGGCTTTGACGGAGCGGCTGCGGGCTGCGAACATCCTCTACGACCGCGACGAGCACGGCGAATACTTCCAGCTCTACAGCCCCACCTACGGGGAAGGCTTCTTCTTCGAGATCGTCGAGCGGCGCGGCTATCGCGGCTATGGCGCCGCCAACGCCATCTTCCGCATCGCCGCGCTGAAGAAGCACCTCAGGCCGGAAGGATTGCCGAAACTGTAGAGGTTGGAGGATTTAGTCCAACACGGCTGAGAACGGCCTAACCCGCATCGCGGGGGCTCGCCGACAGCAGCCGTTCGCACAGCACCGCCGCCTGGGTGCGGCTGACGACGCCGAGCTTCTTGAGGATCGCCGAAACGTGCACTTTGACGGTCTGCTCGGCAATGTCCATCTCGCCGGCGATCTGCTTGTTGAGCTTGCCTTCGATGACCTTCGTCAGGATGCGCAATTGCTGCGACGACAGCGAAGCGAGGCGGGCGCTCATTGCCGCATCCGGATCGGAGGCTTCGCTGTCGAAACGCGGCGGCGTCCAGATTTCGCCCTCGAGAATGGCGCGTATCGCACTCGCCATCTCCGGCAGGTCCAGCGACTTCGGAATATAGCCGGAAGCGCCGAAGGTGATCGCCTTGCGGATCGTCGCCGCATCCTGCCGGGCCGAGACGATCGCCACCGGCAGGGTCGGGTAATGCGCATGCAGCAGGAACAGGCCAGCAAACCCGTCCGTGCCGGGCATGCTCAGGTCGAGCAGCACGAGGTCCACCTCCTGCCGATCGCCCGCCAGCACCTCCAGGACCTCGTCGACCGAGCGGCAGGCGATCAGATCGAGATCCGGCAGCACCGCGACGAGAGCGCTGCGCAGAGCTGCCTGGACCATCGGATGGTCATCCGCGATGACGATGCGCGTGCTCATGGTCTTCCTCCCCCTTTAAAGTTCTACAGCGACCTTTGCGTTTCTAATGAGACGCGCCGCGCTGCAGCCCGGCGCCCTTTTCGAGGGCGACGGCATCCAGATATCGTCTCAAGGCCGCCGGCTTCACCGGCTTCGCCATGACTTCGCAGCCGAGCGCCTTCGCCTCGGCGCCGACCGCCTCGCCGCGGTCCGCGGTGATCACCAGGCCCCTGACCTCCCGGCCCCAGTGTTTGCGCAGCCGGCCGAGCACCTCGACGCCGGTCGTGCCGTCGAGATGATAATCGACGAGCGCCAGATCTGGCACTTGCCCGTTGCAATTGGCAAGCGCCGTCCTCTCGTCGCTGGCCACAATCGGCCTATGTCCCCAGCGCGATAGCAAGGCGGCGAGGCCATCCCGTATCGCCCCGTCATTGTCGACGCAGAGCACAGACAGCGCGCGCTGGCTCGCCGCCGAGGCCGCCGGAGTCTTTTCCGCAGCCGCGACCGCGGCACCTGCCGCCGCGCGGGGCACGGTGACGGCGAAGCAGGTTCCCTGGCCGGGCCGCGAGCGCATCTCCAGCGGAAGGTCGAGCAGCCGGCAGATGCGCTCGACGATCGCCAGGCCGAGGCCGCTCCCCTTCTCCCGCTCCTCGCCCGTATCGAGCCGGCGAAACTCCTCGAAAATCTCCTTCTGCCGCTCCGGCGCGATGCCGATGCCGGTGTCGCGGACCTCGATCCTCAGGCCATCCTTCCGCCGCCGGCATCCCAGCAGAACCTTTCCCTTGGGCGTGTAGCGGATGGCGTTCGAGAGCAGGTTCTGCAGCACGCGACGCAGGAGCTGCGGGTCGGTCCGGACCGAAAGCCTCGAGGCCACGACCTTCAGCGTCAATCCGCGCTGGCGCGCCATGGCGGAGAATTCCAGCTCGAGCTGTGCCAGGAGCGAGCCGATGGAAAAATCGACCGGCTGTGCCCGCACCGCACCGGAATCGTAGGACGAAATGTCGAGCAGCTCGTCGAGCAGACGCTCCGTCGAGGAAAGTGCCGCCGCCGCGTTCCTCGCAAGCGCCCGCTCCTCGGTCAGCAGGCCCTTTCCCGCTTCGTCGGGTTTCAGGCTTTCGTCGAGCGCCGCCAGATAGAGCCGCGCCGCGTTCAGCGGCTGCAGCAGATCGTGGCTTGCCGCGGCCAGAAAGCGCGTCTTGCCCATATTGGCCCGCTCGGCCTCGGCCTTGGCCTGCTCGAGCGCCTGGGTGCGCTCCTGGACGCGCCGCTCCAGCTCCTCGTTGGCGCGCCGCAGGCCGGCCGCGGCCCGGTGCCGCTCGGTCACGTCGGTATAGGTCGAGATATAGCCGCCCTCGGCCATCCGGTCATAAGCAATCTCCAGCACCATCCCGTCCGGCCGCTGGCGCTCGTAGACATAGGGCCAGGATTGCGTCGCGAGATCCCGGTTGACGAGCAGCGCCTTGAGGTCCTCGGCGTCGTATTCGCCGCGCTCGCGGTTGAAGTCGACGAGTTCGGCGAGCGGCAGGCCGACGCGGATCAGGTCCCTCGGCAGGTCGAGCAGGGTCAGGAAGCGGGCGTTCCACGCCTCGATGGCGAGGTTCGCGTCGAAAACACAGATCCCCTGCGGCACGCTTTCGAGCGCGCCTTGCAGGAGCTTCCGGTTGAAATGCAGCGCCTGCGACGCCTCGTCGAGCATCACCACGGCGGCCTTGCGTGACAGCGAGCGGCTTTCGAGCGCCGCGGCCATCACCACGCGAGCCGAGGCCGCACCGAGCGCCCCGGCGATCAGGTTCTCGGTGAAACGCATCGCCTCCATGTCGGCGAGCCCGTCCTGCCGCGAGCGGCGCTGTTCGACGAAGTCGTCGAAGGCGGATGCGCTGCGCTCGGCTCCGACGAAACGCGCCGCAAGCGTCTTCAGGTCGTCGAGCCGCGTGACGAGCGGCAGGGAGGCAAGCGGCGGCGACTGCGCCGGCACTCCCTCGGCAAAGGCCTCCGCCTGGAGCCGCTCGAGCGGCGAGCGATCCGCCAGCAGCGACACGGCTGCAAAGACGGCGAGATTGGCGCCGAGGCTCCAGAGCGTCGCATGCGAAATCGGATCCAGGCCGGCAACGCCGAAGAGCGCTTGCGGCTTCAGCCAGGCGAACCCGAACGGCCCGTTGGCGACGAGGGCGTCGACGGCGGGGACGAGCGGCGCGATCGAGGGAACGAGCAGCGTGTAGATCCAGAGGGCGAAGCCGACGACGATGCCGGCCACCGCTCCCGCTCCCTTGGCGCGCCGCCACAGCAGGCCGCCCAGGAGGGCCGGGCCGAACTGGGCGATCGCCACGAAGGAGAGCAGCCCGATGACAGTCAGCGGATAGGCCTGGTCCACCAGACGGTTCATCATGTAAGCGAGCAGCAGGATGCCTGCGACGGAGACCCGCCGCACCAGAAGCAACGCCGCAGGCGACGGCCAGATCGCGCCGCTGCGGCCGACGAGGCGCGAGCGCAGGAGAAGCGGGACGATGACGTCGTTGCAGAGCATCGTGCTCAGTGCCACCGAGGCGACGATCACCATGCCGGTCGCCGCCGAGAAGCCGCCGAGAAAGGCGACCAGCGCCATCACGGGCGCATCGGCGGCGAGCGGCAGCGAGATCACGAAGGTGTCGGGGTTCACCGTATCGGCGAAGGTCGCGAGCCCGGCAATGGCGATCGGCACCATCAGCACGCTGAAGACGAGGAGATAGGCGGGGTAGAGCCAGGCGGCGGCGCGCGCCTGCGACAGCGACTGGTTCTCGACCACCGCGACATGGAACATGTGCGGCAGGCAGAGGAAGGAGATCGCCGCGATGATGGTGTTCGAGATCCAGGTCGGATCGGAAAAGTCCGGCGCCAGCAGGGACGCCATGCGCGGATCAGCCTGCGTGCGGGCGGCGAGGTCGCCGAGACCGTCGAACATCCCGAAGACGATGAACAGCGCGACGACGACGAAGGCGGAAAGCTTGACCAGGCTCTCGAAGGCGATCGCCGCCATCAGCCCGCGGTGATGCTCGCTCGCATGGATGTGCCTGACGCCGAACATGATGGCGAAGAGCGCCATCGACGCGGCGACGGCAAAGGTGCTGTCGCCGCGGATCGGCCGGGCGCCGTCCGCAGCGACGGCCGGCGAGGTCAGGATGTCGAAGCTGGTGCCGACCGCCTTCAGCTGCAGCGCGATATAGGGCAGGACGGCAAGCAGCGCCGCCATGGTGACGAGCGCGGCAAGCATCTGGCTCTTGCCGTAGCGCGCGGCGATGAAGTCGGCGATCGAGGTGATGTTCTGGCTTTTGGCGACCGTGACGATCCTGGCGATAAGCCGCTGCCCAAAGACGAGCACCAGGGTCGGGCCGATATAGATCGCCAGGTAGTCGAAGCCGCTCAAGGCCCGGCCGACCGAGCCGTAGAAGCTCCAGGAAGTATTGTAGACGGCAAGCGTCAGTGCGTAGCCGAGCGCCGCCATCCACGCGGTGGGCACCGGCAAACGGCGGCCTGCACCTTGCCGATCCGTCCACCAGGCGATCAGGAACAGGATGACGACATAGGCTGTGGAAACGGAGAGGACGACCCAACCGGGCATGGCACCTCGCTGCCCAACTGCAGCAATTTCAAAGTGCTATAGCGACCTTGCAAATCTCGTCGGACGCGGCGCCGTAGCAGCGGCATTTCCAGGAGGCCGCCATCGGTTCATTGCCATATCGGCCGGCGAATGGCAACGCGCGCGGCGCGGAGGGCCGGCCTGAGGCGGCCGGCCCTCTGAACTTAGCTGCGCGATTCCGCCTCGGCGACAGTCAGGTCATCGTCGGCGATCTCTTTGGCCGGCGCCACGAGGTTGACGACCACCGCCACGGTGACGTTGAGCGCCAGCGCCAGCAGGCCGGTATAGACCGAGACGGTGATGCCGTCGAAGGCGAGCGCGTGCAGCGGTTTCAGTCCGTCCGACCAGACGAGAGCCGAGCCGCCGATGAAGCCGGCCGCCCAGCCGGCGAGCAGCGCCGGTGCCCGGAACCAGCGGGTATAGAGACCGAAGACGAGGGCCGGCAGCGTCTGCAGGATCCACAGGCCGCCGAGCAGCTGCAGGTCGAGCGCGAACTGGGTCGGCAGCATGAGGATGGCGAGTAGCGCCCCCACCTTGACCAGCATCGAGGTGATCTTGGCGACCTGCGCCTCGCCGGCGGGGGTGACCTCAGGGTTGATCCAGACCTTCCAGAAGTTGCGGGTGAAGAGGTTCGCGGCGCCGATGCTCATGACCGCCGCCGGAACGAGCGCGCCGATGGCGATCGCCGAGAAGGCGAAGCCCGCGAACCAGCCCGGGAACAGCGTCTTGAACAGCGTCGGGACGACGTCGTTGTTGCTTTCGAGCTGCAGGCCGGCGGCGTGGCCCATGTAGCCGAGCAAAGCCAGAAGACCGAGCAGCAGCGTATAGGCGGGCAAAAGCACCGCATTCTTGCGGATCGTGTTGGCGCCGGACGAGGCGAAAATGCCGGTCAGCGTATGCGGATACATGAAGGCGGCGAGCGCCGAGCCGAGAGCGAGCGTCACATAGGGGACAAGCTGCGCCGGATCGAGCAGGATGCCGCCCTTGCCCTTCGCCTCGAAGGCAGCGTCGGCCGCCGAGAAGACGGCGCTGTAGCCGCCGAGCTTGGAGGGGACGACGATGATCGCCGCGAGCACCACGATATAGATCATGATGTCCTTTACGAAGGCGATCAGGGCCGGCGCGCGAAGGCCGGACGAATAGGTGTAGAGGGCCAGCACCAGGAAGGCGAGGATAATCGGCATTTCGCCGGTCAAGCCCAGTGCCTTGATCGCCACTTCCATGCCGATAAGTTGCAGGGCGATGTAAGGCATCGTCGCGATCACGCCGGTGGAGGCGACCGCAAGCTCCAAAGCACGCGAGCCGTAGGTGCCGCGCACCACGTCCCCGGCGGTCACATAGCCGCGCTCCTTTGCCGCCTTCCACAAGAGCGGCATGATGGCGAAGACCAGCGGATAGACGATGATCGTGTAAGGCAGCGCGAAGAAGCCGTAGGCGCCGATCGCATAGACCAGCGCCGGCACGGCGATGACCGTATAGGCCGTGTAGAAATCGCCGCCGACCAGAAACCAGGTGATCCAGGTACCGAACTTGCGGCCGCCGAGGCCCCATTCGTCCAGATGATCGAGCGATTCCGCCCGGCGCCAGCGCGATGCGAAAAAGCCCATCGCAGTGACGAGCACGAAGAAGAAGATGAAGACGGCGAGCGCCGACATGTCGATATTAGCCGTCATGACGCACGCTCCTGTAGACGAAATATGTGATGAGCGAGGTCAGCGGTACCCAGGCGAGCTGGTACCAGTAGAAGAAGGGGAAGCCGAAGAGCTTCGGCTCCTCGAAATTATAGAAGGGAACCCAGAGCAGCCCAATATAGGGCGCCAGCAGCAACAGGCGTATCACGTTTTCCTCCCGCGATGTCTGGACTTGAACGGGATGACGAAAATATGCGCGGCTCTCCGCCCGCCTCCCGCTCTTGACTGATCGATGGCACGTGATCCTCGGCACGTGTGCTCATCGAATAGCCCCAAAAGCCGCGCCGCGGCCTCCCTACTTTCGCTCCGGCGTCCCCCTACTTTCGCTCATTCCCTGACCGCAGAGCGGAGCCAGGGCAATTTCTTTCAATAACGCCGGCCGGCCGGTGCTTACCTTCCGGGCGTCTGAACCCACGCTTGAGGAAACCCGTGACACGCTGCGCATTCGTCATCGACCACGGCTTGCCGCGAGGCCTGATCGCCAACACCGCCGCCGTGCTAGCCATGACTCTCGGCAAGGAGCGCCCGGATCTGGTCGGCCATCCAGTTCACGACGCGGACGGCAATCGTCATCAAGGCATCACCACTATCGTCATGCCCATGCTGATGTCGGATGCCGCCGGGCTGATGGAACTGAAGCTGCGGGCTGCGGCGCGGGAAGCATCCGGGCTCAGCGTGATCGGCGTCACCGAGTCGGCGCAGCGCGCCAAGAGCTACGAGGCCTACGAGCTCGGTATCGGCGAGACGCGGCATGACGATCTGCGCTATCTCGGCCTTTGTCTCCATGGCCCCGCCAAGCTGGTCCGCTCGCTGACCGGCGACCTGCCGCTGATGAAAGAGGCACCCATGTCGCTGGCACTCTTTCGATGAGTTCCTTCACCTTTGCCGCATCGCACCTTGGAGGAACGGTCAACATCGACGGCCTCACCACCGGCCTGCGCCGCAGCTTCCGTGCCAGCATGAGTCACGCGGCCGCCGCAACGGTCGATTTCACGGGGCAGGCCTTGCAAATTGGCGCGGCGTCGCCGCCACATGCCGCTTGAACACCCGCTGGAAATGGGCCTGATCGGCAAAACCGGCCGAGAGCGCCACATCAACGATCGGCCGGCCGCGACGCAGCTCGCTTTGCCCGAACTGGATGCGGCGGTTCAGCTGGTAGGCGTGCGGCGTCAAGCCGTAGCGCGCCCGGAAGGCCCGCACCAGATAGGAGGGCGACAACCCCGAGACGTCGGCGATCTCATGGAGCCGCAGGCGGCGCGTGCAATACTCGGTGATGAAATCCGCGGCCCGGTTGAGGCTGGGCGCGGCCGGCGCAGCCGGCGCCTCGATCCTTTCGAGGCGACCGTCGAGTTCGCCGAAGAAGGCGGCCGCCGCGCATTCCTTGGCAAGCGACTCGATTTTCGTGTCGAACAGCATGTCGAACAATCGCTCGAGGCGGCGATAGAGATTGGGATCTGCGCTCACCACGGCGGCATAGGGTCTGAAGTCGGCCGCGTCTTGCATCTCATGCAACCACGCCAGATCCACGTAGAGCATGCGGTAGCTCCAGGGGACGTTTTGAAGCGGATTGCAGGCATGCGCCTCTTCCGGGTTCATCAGCACGACTGAACCGGCCGACACGTCGTGCCGGTGGCGGCCGTTGCGGTAGCTGCTGCGGCCGCCGGTGACCGTGCCGATCGAAAAGGTCGGGTGGCTGTGAAGCCCGTAGCAGACGTCGCGCCCGTCGGCGACCTGGCGCCCCTCAAGAAAGGGGAGCGCCGGATCGCGCCAGAAGGAGTGGGCGTCGACGGGGCGGTGAGCCATGCGGGCCTCGCAAAAACTGTTTCGGTCGCCACTGTCATAGGACGGTTTGCCGACCGAAACAAATGCCGCTGGAACGATGAATCGCAGGCCAGGACCGGCAGTGCCGGGACCGAAAGCAACCTCGGCGCGGCCGCCTTACGGCGCTCCGCGCAGATCATGCGCAACGGGAATAATCTGCAAAAACCGCTAATTGCAGGATTTCTTGAATTCGGTACGATTTCAGGATAAAATTACGCCAGCAATTCAAGGCGTTACGGCAACCGTGCAAACGGCCTGCGCTGGGACGTGTGTTGCACGAGAGTGGTGACGCTTTGATCAAGCTTCATACGTGGAGGTTGTCATGCCCAACACTCTCATGGCAGGAAGAAGAAGCCAGGATTGGGCCAATCTGGTCCTGGCAGTCTGCCTGTTCCTCTCTCCCTGGGTCATCGGCTTCGCCTCGGATACGACGGCGACCTGGAACGCCTGGATCGCCGCGATCGTGCTCGGCGCCCTGGCGGTCGCGACCCTTTCGGCCTTCGCCGAGTGGGAGGAATGGGCCAATATGGTGATCGGCCTGTGGTTGATCGTTTCTCCCTGGTTGCTCGGCTTCATGGCGAATGTGAACGCGATGTGGACTCACGTCATCCTCGGCGTGCTCGTCGCGGCAATCGCCGCCTGGGCGGTCTGGGATTATCGTCACCATTCGCACGCCTGAAACGCGACGGCTTCGGTTCAAACCGAAGCCGTCATCGTTTCAATGGAGCGGCGTTCCTGTGAACGCCGATCGCGATGCCTGTCTCCCGCCTTTGGAATGACCTGAAGGCGGGAGCAGTTTTGTGTCACCCGCCGACGGCGAGCCGCCCGTCCTGGACCCATTGCATCTCGGCGACGCCGAGTTCCCGCCGTTCGCGCTCGGTTTCGATCGCCAGATCAAGCACCTTCTGCAGGTCGGCGGCATGGCGGAAGCCGGGCTCGGCCATCTGCCCCGTCCGAACCGCGGCGACGAAACGCTCATAATTGGTCGGCACCGTCCCCGCATCGACCTCGCGCCAGATGGCCTTTTCGACGTCGGCACCGAGGCACGCCCGCAGGCTCGAGCCGTCCGGCGTGTGGATCACCTCCAGCGCACCTCTGTCGCCATGCAGCCTCAGCCGCAGCTCGTTCAAGTGTCCGGTCGCCCAGCGGCTCGCATGGATGACGCCCATGGCGCCGCTGTCGAACTCCACCGTCATCGCGAAACTGTCATTGGCATCGAGGTCATATTCGCCGATGCGGTTGCCGGGTGCCTTGTCGAAGGCCTTCAGTCGGGCGAACACCCGCTCGACCGAAATCCCGGCGCCGTAGCCGGCGAAATCCAGAATGTGGATGCCGACGTCGCCGAGCACGCCGTTCGAGCCGTGCTTGGTCGAGAGCCGCCACAGCCATTTCGATTCGCTTGCCCAGTCGCCCCACGCCTTCGAGACCAGCCAACTCTGCAGGTAGGAGGCTTCCAGATGCCTGACCTCGCCGATCGCGCCGGAAAGCACCAGTTCGCGCGCCTTCTGCAGCGGCGCCACATTGCGGTAGGTGAGGTTGACCATAGCGACGAGACCGGAGCGTTCCGCCGCCGCGGCCATTTCCGCGGCCTTCTCGTAATTCTCCGCCAGCGGTTTCTCGCAAAGCACGTGCTTGCCGGCGGCAATCAGCGCCAGCGTTGTCGGATGGTGCGCCTTATCTGGCGTGACATTCGTCGCGGCGTCGAACTCACCCCTAGCGATCGCCTCCTCCAGCGATGTGAAGGTGTGCTCGATGCCGTGTTGCTCGGCAAAGGCCTTGGCGCGGTTCGGGTCGACATCGACGGCGCCGACCATCTCGACGCCGTCTATCTTGGCGAAGGCGTTTGCATGGCTGTTCGCCATGCCGCCGGTTCCAACGATCAAGAGACGCATAGGCCCCCTCCTCATCTGTAACCGGCTTCGCCGGCGCGGTGCAACTTCGGGCCGCGCTCGACGATTGGCTCCAGCGCCTTTTCCACCGGCACGTTCGGCGCCTCGTGGATCGCCTTGTAGGTGCCTTGCGGGTTGTAGGCCCATTTCACCGAATTGCGCAACACGTGCTGAACCGTCTCATCATGATAGGTCGGGTAGGTCTCGTGACCTGGGCGGAAATAGAAGATACTGCCGGCGCCGCGCCGCCAGGTCAGCCCCGAGCGGAACACCTCGCCGCCGGCGAACCAGGAGATGAACACCGTCTCCAGCGGCTCTGGCACGGAGAACTGCTCGCCATACATCTCCTCGTGCTCGATGACGAAATTGTCGCCGAGGCCTTCGGCAATCGGATGGCGCGGGTTGACCACCCAAACGCGCTCGCGCTCGCCCGCTTCGCGCCATTTCAGCGCGCAGGGCGTGCCCATCAGCCGCTTGAAGACCTTCGAGAAATGACCGGAATGCAGCACGATCAGCCCCATCCCCTCCCAGACCCGCTTGGCGACCCGCTCGACGATCCTGTCGTCGACGGCGCCGTGATCCTTGTGGCCCCACCACAGAAGCACGTCGGCCGATGCCAGCCGCTCTTCGCTCAGCCCGTGCTCCGGCTCCTGCAGCGTCGCCGTCGTCGCCTTGATCGCCGGATCGCTGTTGAGCGCCTTAGCGATCGTGTTGTGCATGCCGTCCGGATAGATTTCCCTGACGACGGCATTCGTCTGCTCATGGATGTTCTCACCCCATACGATGGCGTTGATAGACAAGGTCGTTCTCCTGCTGGTTGGGGCATCCGCCGCGGGTGCCCGCTGTCCGTGAATTGAATCAGTCGACCGAGGTCGGGCTGGGATTTCGCCCTACCGGGTCTAACGTCTGGCTTTTGGAAATGATCCGAAATCGATGCGATCTAAATCAGGCGGCACCTCGCATGATCTGCCGGCCGATCGACCGCCCCGCCGCATCGAAGCGGTGGATCTGTCCGGCCTGCGGCGAGATCGGCAGCGTCTCCCCGGGCTGATGCCGGGACGTGCCGTTCTCGCGGACGATCACCGGTTCGCCGGTGCCGATGTCGAGATAGATATAGCTGTCCGATCCGAGCATTTCGGAGTGGACGACGGTTCCTGTCCATTGCCCGTCCTCGGCGATCTCAAGGTGCTCGGCCCGAATGCCGATCGTCGCAGCCTGGTAGAGCTCGGCAAAGGCGCCCGAGAGGAAGTTCATCTTCGGCGAGCCGATGAAGCCGGCGACAAACACCGAGTTCGGGTTTTCATAAAGCTCGAGCGGCGTGCCGATCTGCTCGACGCGCCCGTCGCGCATCACGCAGATGCGATCGGCGAGCGTCATCGCCTCGACCTGGTCGTGGGTGACATAGATCATCGTCGTCTTGTGCATGCTGCGATGTAGCTTGGCGATCTCGATGCGGGTCGCAACCCGCAGCGCCGCATCGAGATTGGAAAGCGGCTCGTCGAATAGGAAGACCTTCGGATCGCGCACGATCGCCCGACCGATGGCGACGCGCTGCCGCTGGCCGCCCGAGAGCTGACGCGGCAGGCGCTGAAGATAGGGAGTGAGCTGCAGCATCTCCGCCGCCGCCTCGACCCGCTTGCGGCACTGCTCCTTGTCCTTGCCGGCAAGTTGCATACCGAAGGCCATGTTCTCGAAGACCGTCATGTGCGGATAGAGCGCATAGGACTGGAACACCATGGCGATGCCGCGTTTCGACGGGACGAGATGATTGACCACCTTCCCGTCGAAGGCGAGTGTGCCGGAGGTGATCTCCTCCAGACCGGCGATCAATCTTAGCAGAGTCGATTTCCCGCAGCCGGAAGGGCCGACGAAAACCATGAACTCCCCTGCCCTTATGTCCATGCTGACGCCCTTGATCACCTCATAGGCGCCGAAGGCCTTGCGAATGTCGCGCAATTGCAGCTCTGCCATCTCTCTTAACTCCCTAAATCACGCGGGATGCGGGCGGAAAACCGCGCACACTTTTCCTCATCCCGCGCTAGCCTTTGACGCCACCGGCCGTCAGGCCGGAAATGATCCGCCGCTGGAAGATCAGCACCAGCACCACGAGCGGTACCGTGACGATCACCGATGCGGCCATGATGTTGCCCCAGGGGATTTCGAAGTTGCTGCTGCCCGAAAGCAGCGCGATCGCTACCGGCACGGTGCGCTGCACGTCCGACGAAGTAAACGTCAGGGCGAACAGGAATTCGTTCCAGGCGGCGATGAAGGCGAGCAGGCCGGTGGTGACCAAGGCCGGCCACATTAGCGGCATGAACACCCGCGTGATGATCACCCAGGGCGAAGCGCCGTCGACGATCGCCGCCTCCTCGATCTCCACCGGCAGGTCGCGCATGAAGGTGGTCAGCACCCAGACGGTGAAGGGCAGGGTGAAGATCATGTAGGAAAAGATCAGCGCCAGCGGCGTGTTGAAGATGCCGATGCCACGGATGAGCTCGAAGAGACCGGCAAGAACGGCGATCTGCGGGAACATCGACACCGACAGAATGGTCAAGAGCAGCAGCGACCGGCCCCGGAAGCGCACCCGGCCGAGCGCGTAAGCGGCGGTGACCGCGAACAGCAGCGAGATGGCGACGACCAGCGTTGCCACCAGCAGCGAATTCCCGAGATTGCGGATGAAACTGCCGCTCGAGACGACGCTGGTGTAATTCGCCAGCGACAGTTCGCTCGGCCAGTAATCGGCGCGGAACAGGGCGGTGCCGGATTTGAGGCTGGTCAGGATCGCGTAATAGAACGGAAAGACCGCAATCACGATGATCGTGGCGACGAGCAGGTAGAAAGCGGTGCGCTTTGCAAGCGTGGCGGCCATCAGCGCTCCCCTCCATCGAAATTGACGCGCCCGAACCACATGTAGAGGACGGTGATCGAGGCGATGATCAAAAACAGCATCGTCGAGGCGGCCGCCCCATAGGCGAACTTGTCGAAATCGAACAGGTTCTCGCGGGCGAGTACCGACATCGTCTTCGTCTGCGCATTGTTGGGCGTCAGCACGTAGATCAGGTCGAAGATGCGCAGCGCGTCGAGCATGCGGAAGATCACCGCCACCATCAGCGCCGGCCGGATAAGCGGCAATGTTACCCGCCAGAATACCTTGAGCGGATGCACCCCGTCGATCCTCGCCGCCTCGTAGATGTCGACCGGCACCATCTGCAGTCCGGCGAGGATCAAGAGGGCCATGAACGGCGTCGTCTTCCAGACGTCGACGATGAGCACCGCCACCATCGCCGTATCTGGACTTGCGGTCCAGGCGATCTTCTGGCTGATCAGGCCGAGCCCGAGCAATATCTCGTTCAGGATGCCGAACTGGTCGTTGAGCATCCAGGCCCACATCTTGGCCGAGACGATCGTCGGGATCGCCCAGGGAATGAGGATCGCCGCGCGAACGAGGCCGCGGCCGGGGAAATGGGCGTTCAGCACCAGCGCCACGACGAGCCCCAGCGCCGTCTCGATGCTGACCGAGACGACGGTGAATTTCAGCGTGTTCCAGACCGCGTTCCACCAGGCCGGATCGGCGAGCAGGCCCTTGTAGATTGTGCGGCCGCTCTTCAGCGTGATCCAGGAAAGATAGTTCTGCAGGCCGACGAACTCGGCGCCGGAAAGGTTGGTCAGCGACGCATTGGTGAAGCTGAAATAGATGGTCCTGACGAGCGGCCAGCCGGCGACCAGCGCCAAGACCAGGAGCGTCGGCGCCAGGAACACCCAGGCGGAGCGGACCCGCTGGGCCTTCAGGTCCGAATTGATATGTCTCGCATGCGCAAGCGCGGCCGGCGGGTCCGCGACAGTGAGATCGGTCATGGATTGGCTCCCCTTTGCCGTTCGGCTTTCGCCAGAGCATTTTGCAGTCAGGTGAAGTCACCCGACCTCGCACAAACGCGGCAAAAACAGACAGATAGAGCGGCGGCGCGATTTTAGGTGAGCGCATCTCGCTCCAGGTTCTAAGGGGATGGCGGCCGGAGTGGCCGCCATCCCCGGCGACGGCTGCAAGGCGGGGAGAGAGGTACAGAGTTTTACAGTGCCTCCCCGCCCGGGGAGGTTTACCAGCTGTCGCCTTTGAGCTCGGTCAGCTCTACCTCCAAGAGTTCGAGATTTTCGGCGGCAGTTCCGTCGCCGGAGAGCGTGTTGTGAACGGCGCTCCAGAGCTTCGAGGACACCTCGTTATACTTGACCTTGGTCACTGCGGAGGGACGCGGCACGGCGCTCTGGAAGATCGGCTTCCAGTTCGGCATGAAGGGCTGGGCGGCGGCGATTTCCGGATCGTCGTAAAGGGCGGCGATCGTCGGCAGCTGTGACAGCTGGAGCGCCCGCGCCTTCTGCACTTCCTTGGACGAGAGGAACTTGACGAGCTCGATCGCAGCTTGCTGCTCGTCGGAATATTTCGACACCGCGAGGTTCCAGCCGCCAAGCGTCGAGGAGGGCTTTTCGCCATCGGTCGCGGTCGGCAGCGGCATGACGTCGAACTTGCCCTTGACGGCACTGTCATCACCGTTGCCGAGCGCATAGGCATAGGGCCAGTTGCGCATGAAGACGGCATTGCCGGTCTGCCAGACGCCGCGCGACTCTTCCTCCTGATAGGCAAGCACGCCCTCAGGCGAGATCGTGCCGATCCATGCCTTGGCGCGCTCGATGGCCGCGGCCGCCTTCTCGTTGTTGACGGAAATCGTCCCGTCGGGCTCGACGATCTGGCCGCCGCCGGAGGACTTGATCCATTCGAGCGCATTGCAAGTCAGCCCCTCATAGGCGTTGCCCTGGAATACGAAGCCCCAGACGTCCGCCTTTCCGGCGGCACGCTCCTTCTCCTGGATCTCCTTGGCGGTCGACGCCAATTCGTCCCAGGTCTTCGGCGGCGCCTTGCCGTATTGCTCCAGCAGATCCTTGCGGTAGTAGAGCGCCGGCGCGTCGGTGAAAATCGGCAGCGCCACCAGCTTGCCGTTGACGGTCTGCGACTGGATGATCGACGGGAAATGTTCACCGGCGACGTCTTTCGCAGCCTTGGTCAGATCGACGAATTGATCGGCGAGCTGCGGCGCCCAGATGACGTCCGTCTGATAGACGTCGACATCCTTGTTCCCGGCGGCCAGCCACAGCCGGTACTGGCTGAACTGCTCGCTGCTCGATGGCGGCATGGTGACGAGACTGACCTTGTGGCCGGTCTTCTTCTCGAAGGCGTCGAGCTGCTCGCGCATGAAATTCACGTTCTTGCCGGTGGTGTTGGCAGCGAGCGAGAGCTCGGCGGCGGCGGCAAGATCAGCGGCGCCGAGAGCGGCGCAGAAAGTCAAGGTCCTCAGAAGCAGTGTCATGGTCGATGGCTCCTCCAAATCCCCCACCGCTCGAAAGCTCCTCAGAAAATTCGAAAACGGTTTGGCTGGAAAAAACTGTCAGAAGGCCCGATTGTTGTCAATACGCCGCTGCACATTCCGGCATTCGCCAGATGCGAAGGAACTTAACGCCGTTGTTTCAGCGCCTTACGCCGTTTACAACTCCTCTTTGAAAATTCTGCCCCGAAAATTTATCGGTCGTGCAACACGCAAAATTTTAAAACGATTTGGCTAAATGTCACGCCATCGGGTGGGCAAGTACGAGGAGCGCCGATCGGTTGTCCCTGGTGTAAAAGGCGTATATTCCTCATCGAGGCAAAGGGGTTAAGGAATAGATAGGCCGCATGAAGCTCAAGGAGTTCGCCCGCCAACTGGGGCTTTCCCCGACGACGGTCAGCCGCGCGCTCAGCGGCTATCCGGAGGTCAGCGAGAAGACCCGTAAACGCGTCGCGGAAGAGGCCGTGCGGCTCGGCTATCGCCCAAATATCAACGCTGTGCGCCTGGTTACTGGACGCGCCGGGGCGATCGGCGTCGTCATGGGCCGCACAGGGGAATTTCAGTTTGCCGAATTCATGAGCGGTATGGCCGAGAGGCTCGACGGAGAGGACATCGACATTCTCGTCAGCCCGACGGCGGACCGGGGTTTGACCGACGAGATTCCGCTCTTCAGCCGGCTCGTCACCAGCGGCCGGGTTGATGCGGTGATCGTCCATTCGCCGGAGCCGAACGACGAGCGCATCGCCTTTCTTCGTGAGCTCGGCTTTCCTTTCCTGGTGCACGGCCGCTCCGAGACTGACGTGCCGCACGCGTGGCTCGACATCGACAACGAAGGTGCGATCCGGCGGGCGACATCGCATCTCATCGATCTCGGTCACCGGCGCATCGCGATGATCAATGGCCGTGCCGGCCGAACCTTTTCCCTGCACCGCGACAAGGGCTATCGCGACGCCCTCGAGGAGCGGGGCCTTCCCTTCGATCCGCGCCTCGTCGCCCACGGCCATTTCACCGACGAACTCGGCTTCCGCTTCGCCCGGTCCTTTCTCGAGCAATCGCCGCGGCCGACGGCATTCGTCGCCGGCTCGATGATGACGGCACTTGGGATCTACCGCGCCGTGCGTTCCCGCGGGCTGGTCGTCGGACGGGACATATCGGTGATCGCCCATGACGACGTCTTTCCCTATCTGACGGCCGACAACATGGTGCCGTCGCTGTCGGCGACCCGCTCCTCGATCCGCGCGGCTGGGGCACGAGCGGCGGACCTCGTGCTGCAACTCCTCGGCGGGCGGACGGCGGAAGAGATCCATGAGCTCTGGCCCGTCGAACTCATCCTGCGCGAGTCGACCGCTCCGCCGCCGCAGACCGAACCACGCTCCTGACTGCAGCTCGAATGAACGGAGTATTGATGGAAGGGAGAGAAATCGCGATCATCGGCGGTGGGCCGGCCGGCCTGATGGCCGCCGAGGTGCTATCCACGGCCGATTATGCGGTGACGATCTACGAGGCGATGCCGACCGCCGCCCGCAAGTTCCTGCTCGCCGGCAAGTCCGGCCTCAACATCACTCATGGCGAAGACTATCGCCGTTTCGCCACCCGCTTCGGCGCCGCCTCCGATCGCCTGCGCCCGGCCCTCGACGCCTTCACTCCGGACGACGTGCGGGCCTGGGCGGAAGGCCTCGGCACCGAGACCTTCGTCGGCTCCTCCGGCCGCGTCTTTCCGAAGGCGATGAAGGCCTCGCCGCTCTTGCGCGCCTGGCTGCGCCGGCTGGAGGGCCAGGGGGTCACGCTGCTGACCCGCCATCGCTGGCTGGGCTTTGCCGAAGACGGCTATCTCTTCGAGGCGCCGGAAGGGCGCAAGATCGTCCGCTGCGATGCCGCCCTGCTGGCGCTCGGCGGCGCAAGCTGGCCACGGCTCGGCTCGGATGCCGCCTGGGTGCCGTGGCTCAGCGAAAGAGGCGTGGACGTCCGCACCTTCCGCCCCGCCAATTGCGGCTTCGACGTCGCCTGGAGCGCGGCCTTCCGCGAGCGCTTTGCCGGCGAACCGCTGAAATCCGTCGTCGCCTCGTCCGAGGCCGGCGCCCTTCAGGGCGAATTCGTGGTCAGCCGCCACGGCATCGAAGGCAGCCTCGTCTATGCCCATGCCGCAAGCCTGCGCGACCGGCTCGAACGAGATGGTAAGAGTTTACTTACGCTGGATCTGGCGCCGGGCCGGACCGCGGAGCGCCTGACGCGCGACCTCGCTCGGCAGGACGGCAAGGCAAGCTTTTCCAATCGCCTCAGAAAGGCCGCCGGACTCGAAGGTGTCAAGGCGGCGCTCCTGCGCGAACTCATGCCGGAGGCGCCCAAGGCCGACCCGACGTGGCTTGCGGCCGCGATCAAGGCTGTACCCATCCCGCTCCTGCGGCCGCGGCCGATCGCCGAGGCAATTTCCTCGGCGGGCGGCATCGGCCTCGATCAGATCCACGACCACTACATGCTGAAGGCGCTTCCCGGCCTCTTCGCCGCCGGCGAGATGCTCGACTGGGAGGCCCCGACCGGCGGCTATCTGCTGACCGCCTGCCTTGCGACCGGACGCGCCGCAGCCCGCGGCATCGAGAGGTGGCTGGCAGGCGGTTAGTGCATCGGAGGCACCCCCCTCTGCCCTGCCGGGCATCTCCCCCACAAGGGGGGAGATTGGCTGGAAGCGCCGCTCTGCCCCACGCCAGCCTGTCCATGCCGAAAGGCACATCCATGTATTGGATATTTGATGGGGCGGGACATTGCCACTCGCCGATCTCCACCCTTGTGGGGGAGATGCCCAGCAGGGCAGAGGGGGGTATCAAGCGCTCCCGACTGACACCGTTTCCCATCCGATCGAAATCCGCTCCAAGCCCGGCCGGCCCATGATCCGCAAGCCCATCTGACCTTCATTCGTGAATCTCATTCACAGGCATTTCGACCCGCCAGCGCCTTATCGAAGCGGCGCGCCGCCCGCATATTGCACTGCGAAAGACTCATCGCGTCAACGCCCCTCGAGCCTCCCTTCCCTTTCCGAACGGGAGGCGGAAACGGATTTGCCATGCCTTTAGCCATCTTCGCCCTGACGATCGCGGCCTACGCAATCGGCACCACAGAATTCGTCATTGTCGGCCTGCTGCCAACGGTCGCGGCCGACCTCGGCATCACCCTGCCGCTCGCCGGCCTGATCGTCAGCGTCTATGCGCTCGGCGTCACCTTCGGCGCACCGGTCCTCACGGCCCTCACCGGCCGGATCGGGCGCAAGCCGCTGCTTCTCGGCCTGATGGCGCTGTTCATCGCCGGCAACACGGCCGCGGCGCTATCGCCAAACTATGAAATGCTGCTTGCCGCGCGCGTGCTCTCGGCCTTCGCCCACGGCGTCTTCTTCTCCGTCGGCTCGACGATCGCCGCCGATCTCGTGCCGGAAAACCGCCGCGCCTCGGCGATCGCCATGATGTTCATGGGGCTCACCGTGGCGATCGTCACCGGCGTGCCGATCGGCACCCATATCGGCCAGATCTTCGGCTGGCGCACCACCTTCTGGGCGGTCGCGGCGCTCGGCGTTATCGCTTTTATCGGCATCGCAGCGCTGTTGCCGAAGAGGCTCTCCAAGGCCACCCCGGCAAGGCTTGCCGACCAGCTCCGCGTGCTTTCTTCCGGCCGCCTGCTGATCGTCTTCGCCATGACCGCACTCGGCTATGGCGGCACCTTCGTCGCTTTCACCTATCTGGCGCCGATCCTTGAACAGATCACCGGCTTTTCTGCCGAAAGCGTCAGCCTGATCCTAGTGCTCTACGGCATAGCCATTGCCGTCGGCAATCTCGCCGGCGGGCGGATCGCCAATGCCAATCCGGTGAAGGCGCTTGCTGGCCTGTTTCTCCTCCAGGCGCTGGTGCTCTTCACCTTCTCCTTCACGGCGGCTTCGCCAGTGCCGACGCTCGCCACGCTGGCTGCCCTCGGCTTCCTCTCCTTCGCCAATGTCCCGGGGCTGCAGCTCTATGTCGTCCAGCTCGCCAAGGAGCACCGCCCCCGCGCCGTCGACGTCGCCTCGGCACTCAACATCGCCGCCTTCAACCTCGGCATCGCCCTCGGCGCCTGGCTCGGCGGGCGGGTGGTCGATTCCGCCCTTGGGCTCGGCGCAACGCCCTGGGTCGGTGCCGTCCTCGTCTCCTTCGCCTTGCTGCTGACGCTCTGGAGCGGGGCACTGGATCGGCGTTCTACCGCCGCCCTGCAGGGCGCCTGAGCCTTAGCGTCAGAACACCGGTGGGCCGAACGAAACGGCCGGCCCACCGGCAAACTTCCCTCTCCCGCGCCGTTCAGTCGTCGATCCGGAAGCCTACCTTCATCACCACCTGATAATGGGCCACCTCGCCATTGACGATCTGCCCGCGGACCTGGTCCACCTCGAACCAGTCGAGATTCCGCATGGTTTTCGAAGCCCGCGCAATCGCCGTTTCGATGGCTTCGTCGATCGAGTTCGGGGAACTTCCGATCAGTTCGACTTTCTTGTAGACGTGCCCGCTCACCGTATCCTCCTCAAGGGGTTTTCCGATTTGGCATCTTGGCATGGTCGTGCGGAGCGGCATGCGTCGCCGCTACCTTGACGATCATGCCCCCGTTATGTCCTGGCCGCCAGCAAAAGCTCGGAACTTCCGGTCGACCGGCCGGCAAAGCGCATCGACAAGGCGAAAATCAATTCACCCCGGCAGCCGCAAAGGCTATAGCGGTTGCCATTCGATGCCTCCCTGGAGCTCGCCATGGCCGACACTGTCACCGACCGTTTCCTGCGCTACGTCGTCATCGATACCCAGTCGGACCCGAAGTCGCCGACGCAGCCCTCCACCGAAAAACAGAAGAACCTCGGCCGCCTGCTGGTCGAGGAGCTGCTGGCGATCGGGCTTGCCGACGCCCATCTCGACGAGCACGGCTACGTCTACGCGACCATCCCCTCCAATATGGACAAGCCGGTGCCGGTGATCTGCTTTTGCTCGCATATGGATACGGCGCCGGATTTCACCGGCACGAACGTCAAGCCGCAGATCGTCCGCAACTATGGCGGCGGCGATATCCGGCTTCCCGGCGATCCGCAGCAGGTGATCCGCGCCAGAGACAATCCCGCACTTGCCGACCAGATCGGCAACGACATCATCACCACCGACGGCACGACGCTGCTCGGCGCTGACGACAAGGCCGGCCTCGCCGAGATCGTCACGGCCGCCCAGCAGCTCATCGACAATCCGAACATCCGCCACGGAACGATCAAGCTCCTGTTCACGACCGACGAGGAGATCGGCCGCGGCGTCGACAAGGTCAACCTTGAAAAACTCGGTGCCGAGTTCGCCTATACTGTCGACGGCGAGACCGCCGGCCATATCGAGGACGAAACCTTTTCGGCCGACAGCGTCGACATCACCATCCACGGCGTCGCCATCCATCCGGGATTCGCCAAGGGCAAGATGGAAAACGCCATTAAGATCGCGTCGGCTATCGTCGCGGGGCTGCCGAAGGACGTGGCGCCGGAAACGACGGCCGGCCGCGAGGGCTTCGTCCATCCGACCGGGCTCACCGGTTCGATGGAAAGGGCAACCTTGAGCTTCATCGTCCGGGACTTCGAAGAGGCCGGCCTCGCCGCCAAGGAAGCGATGCTCGATCAGCTGGTCCGGCGCGTCCTCGAGGATTATCCCGGCTCCGGCTACAGATTCGAGGTCAAGGAGCAGTATCGCAACATGAAGGCGATCCTCGATCGCCACCCAGAGATCGTCGAGAATGCGCTGGAAGCGATCCGCCGCGCCGGCATGACCCCGGTGCGCGGCAGCATCCGCGGCGGCACCGACGGGTCGCGCCTGTCCTTCATGGGCTTGCCTTCCGCCAACCTCTTCGCCGGCGGCCACGCCTTCCACTCGCCGCTCGAATGGGTGAGCCGCCAGGACATGGAACGGGCGGTGAAGACGATCGTCGAACTGGCGAAGGTCTGGGCAGAGCGGAGCTAGCGCATATTGACGTCAGGTGGAATTGGCGCGCTCAGTTCACAACAGGCGCGGCCGGCTTGCCCCAGCTGGAAATGGGCTGGCCGGCCTTGGTCGTCACCCGCATGTCGTAGAGCGCGAGCGAGGCCTGCAGCTGCCGCATGTCGTTGCAGCGGTTGACGATGCCGCCGATATATTGGACGCAGTCGCTGGCGCTGCCCTGAACCGGACCTGTCGCCCAGTCCTTGACGATGCCGTCGGTGCCGACCAGGAAGTAGGAAAGCCGATTGTTCTGCGAAACCGTGGAGCTGCCAACCAGGCCGGCGAAATTCGTGCCCGTCTGGGTCTCGGCGCCGGGCGCCATATGCCGGTAGATCGTCATGCCGTCCGCAAGCCGCGTTTCACCGATCAGGGGCCCGAAGGTCGCATCCGAGCCGGAAAGCTGCGCCATCGGCGATTGGCCGAGATTGACGACTTCCGCATAAGGCTTGCCCAGTGCAAAGCTGGTGAACGACCGGTTGGCGGCGTTCTCCGCCTTTTCCGCCACCTGAGAACACCCCGCCAAAGCGATGGCGAAACCAATCGAAAGAACTGCCGTGAAGCGCATGCAGACCCCTTGCCGGCAGCCGTACGCTTCCGAAGCCCAAGGCTTGCCGATAGCAGTGCGTCCCGCCGTCTGTCCCTCTAACCCGCCCTCTTCCTAGCAGATTCTCGGGCATTGCGAAGCGGGCCTTTGTTAGCCGGCCCATGCGGTGAAAACCGCCAACTGAGCGGCGAAAGCCCGCTTGTATGCGGGCCGCGCTTCGCCTCGGGCGACATAGGCGGAGAGGTTCGGATATTCCTCAAGTAATTCCGATCCCTTCAACCTGAGCAGCACCGACACCATCAAGAGGTCACCGGCGCTGAACGCGCCGTCGAGCCAGTCGGCATTGCTAAGGTGCCTGGAAAGGTCGCCGAGCCGCTTCCGGATGCTTCCCTCGAGGGCACGCAGGCGCTCTTCGTACCAGGGCTCATCGCGCTCGAGGATCTTGGCGAGGGCACGGTCGAAGATCGGCGGCTCCACCGTGTTGAGCGCGGCAAACATCCAGGTGATCGCGCGCGCCCGGGCGTTCGCATCGTCCGGCAGCAGGCCGGCATGGCCCTCGGCGATATGGAACACGATCGCCCCTGACTCGAACAGGACGAGATCGCCTTCCTCATAGGTCGGAATTTGTCCGAAAGGCTGAAGTGCCCGATGCGCGGGTTCCTTCATCGCCTTAAACGAAAGCAGACGAACCTCGTAAGGCTCACCCACTTCTTCAAGCGCCCAGCGAACGCGCATGTCGCGCGCCAGACCCTGGCCGCGATCGGGCGAGCGTTCAAAGGCGGTAATGGTGATAGCCATTGTTGTTCTCCATAGCTTGTCCGTATTGAAGACGACCGGCCAAACGAGAATCCGACATTGCATGCTCGACATAGTCCTAAATTAGGTCGGCATGCGCCGCTTGTGGGCGTGAGTTTGCGCTCATCAAGTCGGTTTACTCAAAGCGACGTGCCAACGCTCGACCAAAATGCCTTTTTAAAGATGGGAACGCGCCAAGCGTGGAAGTTTGCGGCTGACCGGTGAATTTCGGCCTTCGGCCCAATGCGGACATCACGTGCAACGAGGCGCTATGTTGCTTTTGTCTCCAACGAAGAAACGAAGCGATCAAATACGTTGATGTCGTAGCGGAGTTCACTGGCCAAAGTAGCGTCGGCCGGCAGCCCATCGTCTGGCAACCTCCAAAGCACTCGGCCTCCCAAAGCCTTTTCCAGAAGTTCGTACCAGCGGATGAGGAATGGCTGTAAGCGAAAGTGCAGTTCGAAGCGATCCCGCACGCGAGAGGTGTCTCCCTGACATTGTTGTTTAGCTGTCAGGTAGTCGATGACCTTGACGAAATATGCATCGGCGAATCCCAGCCGTTCCTCCTGCAGCGCGGTTCTAGTTGTCTGAAGTTGAAGTTCCCACTGGCGTTTCGGGAGTGCGTCGATTTGGCAAAGGCACCAGGAATAGTGCAGCTTCAAAGGGTCAGTGTCGCATATAGCACGACCCTTCTCCCGTTCTATCTGGAGCGCATCGCCCCATCTTCTGGCATTCAAGTCGGTCCAGTATTGAGCGGTTGCTATGCCAGTAAGGGGTTGAGCTTTTCGATCAGCCGGGAACGTCTCGGGGATCAGGTATGATCGGCCGTGAGATCTGCACCAGGTAGTCTTACCAGCCGCACTGATGCCTTCCACAACAACAATCATCATGTACCTCCAGGGCGCCGCCCCAACCATATCGTCTTCAACCGCAACGCCGCGATGTCCGGTGTTGGGCGCAAACCAGGCCTCACCGAGGCCCCCCAAACTTCCGCTTTCCATTTCAGACGGTCGGCCGATGCCCTTCCAGACTCCTGCCACAGCCAGATCGCAGCGGCCTACCCCCCGCCGCCTGTCGGCTGCCCCTCCACGATATCGCTGGCTTCGGCTCTGATGGGCTTGTACTTGAAGGCGGCAACGATCACGCCGTGGTCGTTGGTGCCGCTCTCCGCGTGGTCGTCGAAGTTGAGGTGGTCATTGTTGACGGTCATGCCGTCGAACATCCATAGGCGCCGTCGGCTGTTGTCATAGAATTCCTCGCTGACGAGAATGTGGTCGAGCGACTCCATGATGTCCTGGTGGATGTGGGTGTAGTAAACGTCCCGCGTGCTGCGGTATTCCTGTAGCGTCTGCGCCGTATAGAGGCTGATGTCGCCGCCGCCGGTCGAATCGCCGACGAGATAGCGCGGTTGCGCAGTCAGGATATTGGCGGTGTTGCTGTGCTGGCCGTCATTGATGTCGCCGAGGACAATGACCGGTGTGCGGTTGCCCTTCATCTGTTCGGTCAGCATGAAGCGCAATGCCGCCGCTTCGGCTGTGCGGCGCACGGTGGAGATCGCGGCGCCGAGGCTCGCCGCATGTTTGCCGTAGGTCTCTTCCTCGGCCCTGAACCAGCCCTCCCGAAAGACCTGGGTGGGCGCCTTCGACTTGAAGTGACAGACATAGACATGCACGGGCTCGTGGTCCTCGCGCGGCCGGACCCTGAAATGCAGCACTGGCCTCGAGAAGCTCGGGATGTCGACGCGGATGGCGGGCGTCTGAGGATCGTTGCCGGAACTGCGCAGCACGAACTTGTCGGGAAACTCGACAATCCATTCGGGGTCGCCGACCAGCAGGCCCTTGCGGACGATCGCCGCGCAGACGATGCCGGAGCCGTTGGCGTCCTGTGGAGCCAACAGGTCGTAGTCCTGGTCAAGTCCGGACGCGGCAAGCGCGCGCCACAGCGAATTCGCGTGCCAAAGCTCCTGGAAGCCGAAGATGTCGGGGTGGAGCAGCCGGATGGTGCGCTGGGTCCAGTCGATTTTGCGGCCGTATTCCTCTTCCGACCAGCCGTCCGCGTTCGTGTAGATCGGCAGGCCGGGCTCATTCAGGTTGTAGAGATTGAAGGTGCCTATGGCTAGCCGCTTGAGCTTCATTGTTCACCCCGGTCGCTATCGCAATCATGCCGAGTATAGCAGGAATCTTGCGACGCGGAGATGACGTGGATCATCGCGTGCGATGACGCCCAAGATGCCGGTCCTCGATGCTCCGATCGGCGAACTTGCGGGAACAACTTGGCCGCGGGCGTGGGGGTCCCGCCTCGCGGAAAAGAGACGTCGAGGGCATGTTGGTACCCACCGGCGTCATGGTTCGCCGCGCGTCAACGCCATGATGGCATCCGTGCTGAGTCCCTCGCCGGCATGTCCGCGCAGCCGGTGAAAGCAGCTCTTGGGCCGCTTCTTGTCGGCCGGGACGGGCACCACGCTGCCGGCCGTGCCCGGGCCGATTCCCACCGGGTTGCGGACCTGTTTTGGAATCGTGACTTGTCCCTTGGCAGTGACGGTCACTGCCGTTCTTCTCATCGGCGCAACCGCATGCACGCATTTCAAGCGCGAGGGTTGCAAATTGCTAGACGCTCCCCCCGCCTCCTCAATGCTCGTTCGCATGGGTCCCATGCGCGTGGACGATCGCCTGCGCCTCCTTGCCGTAGAGCTCCTCGAAGTGATCGAAGCTCTTAGAGAAATAGCCGATGCCCTGCGTCGCCGATCGGAGCGACCGGGCCAGTTCCTCGAAGGCGCTGCCGGGGATGAGCGCGCGGAAGATGTCCCATCCCTTCGCCGCCTCGTCGCGATCGAAGCCGAGCACCTGGCCCTTGAGGGTTGCGACGACCGGCACGAGGGCGCCGGAATAGATCGACGGCACATGGATCTCCACCCGGAAGATCGGCTGCAGCAGCACCGCCCCGGCCTGTGAAAGCGCCTGGCGGACACCGAGCTTGCCGGCCGTGCGGAAGGCATATTCGGAGCTGTCGACGGAGTGGTGCTGGCCGTCGGTCAAAAGTACGCCGACGTCGATCGCCTTGAAGCCGAGCGGGCCCTTGTCCATTGCCTCGCGGGCGCCGGCCTCGACCGCCGGGATGAAATTCCTCGGCACCGCACCGCCCTTGACGGTTTCGGCAAAGGAGAACCCCTCGCCGCGTCCGTTCGGATGAACGCTGAGCTTGACGTCCGCGAACTGGCCGGCGCCACCGGTCTGCTTGCGGTGGCGGTAGTGAACCTCCGCCGATTTCGAGATTGTCTCCCGATAGACCGGGCTCGGCGGCCGCTCGCCGACGGCCACATGGAAGACGTCGGAAAGCGTCCGGCAGATATCGCGCAGGTGCACCGGCCCCTGGACGCTGACCAGCTGCGCGCCGGTCCCCTCCTCCTGCGTGACGTTCAGGCCGCGATCGGTTTCGGCGAGTTTCGCCAGCGTTTCGGAAAGCTTGTTCTCGTCGCGCTCGCTTTCCGGCACCAGGATCCGCTCGAGGATCGGGGTCGGCGGTGCCGTCCATTCCGGCGGCGCGACCGTCGTATGGGGGGTCAACAAGGCCGGAACGCTGAGGTGATCCGATTTCACCGCTGCAAAAATCTGACCGGCGACGGTGATGCCGCTCGCCATCGCCCGGCCGCTCGCCGGGTCCTGAATCGCGCCGAGCCCGGCGCCGCCGAGCACCGCTCCCTGCTTGACGCCGTTCTGCAGCGCCCGGGCGACGACCGTCTTGCCGACGCTCTGCCGGTGATAGGCGTGGAAGCTGACCGCCGTCAGCGCCGCCTCGTCGATGCGGGCGGCCGCGGCCAGGCGCTTGCGCAGCGCGTCGGCGCGCGGCGCCTCGTGGCGTAGCGCCTTCATCAGCCGCATGATGCCGTTGCTGTGGCTCGCCGCACCGAGCAGCACCGGAATGATCCTGTTCTCGGTCAAGACCCGTGTCGAGATCGCGTAGATCGTGTCGCTCGCCGGCTCGCGGTCCTCGATCAATTCCTCGAGCAGCCAGTCGTCGAACTCGGACAGATGCTCCAGCAGCTCGACGCGCGCCTCGTGTTCGCGCTCGATCGTGTTCTCCGGCAACTCGAAGAGCGAAGATGTCTGCCCCTCACGATAGCGCCAGGCGCGCTCCGAGATGAGATCGCAGCTGCCGATGATCTTGTCGCCGTCGCGGATCGGAATTTGCCGCAGCACGAGCGGGCGGCTGCAATAGTCCTGCAGCGCGGCGACCACATCCCGAATTCGCCCGCGCGGCTCGTCCATGCGGTTGACGAAGAGGATGCAGGGCGTGCCCGAGGCCTCGATCGCCCTCAGATACGGGGCGGCGAGCACCGCCTCGTCGACCACGGGCGAAACGCACAGAACGCAGGCGTCGCTCGCCAGCAGCGCATCCTGCGCATGGGCAAGCGCCTCGTTGTTTCCCGGCACGTCGAGAGCACACCAGGCGTCGCCGCCAAAATCGAATTCAGTGATGGATAGACCGTAAGGGGAAACTGACTTTTTCGGCTCGCCTTCCAGCGAGCCCAACCTTTCCACGAGCGTGGATTTTCCGATCTGCGAAGGACCGAGTACCGTAAAGCAGCGCATCCGCGTTCCTCCCTCTGCCAGGATGACACTTCTATGAAGATAGGATGCCCGTCTCGGAGGCAAAGTACCAGAGATTGCTGTTTTTTTGGCGGGTGGCGTCGGGGGGATGCCTGTGCTCGAGCCGGAGCAGTTGTGAATGCTGTGGACCCGGGCCGTGCTTGCCATTGGCGGTCGACAGAGCGCCAAGCCAGAGGCGACATTGAACGACGGTTGCGGAGCTCCTTACCGGATAGGCAACCGGAGGCGAAATTTGATGTAACGCTTATCTATTTGAAACAACGTGGTTTTCTAATTCTGCTGTTGACGAACTGATGACGCGGATGGGGCCGATAACATGTCTCTGATAAGTGCGGCCGGGGGTGTCAGCCGGTGACTAAAGCGCGTCGCGTTCAAACTTATTCACGCGGCGCGCTTTAGGTCTTTGTTTTTGTGCATGTCGTTATCCCAAAACCGCTGCACACTTTTGGGCGACATGCATTAACCGTTCGCGCCGGGAGCGAATTCGGCGAAGAGCTCGTGCCGATCCCCGGGATAGGTGAGCCTGACACTGGTGACGGGGGCGCCACCGCTCCAGGTGCGCCGCTCGATCACCAGGCAGGGCGCGCCGGGCGCGATGTCGAGCGCCTGGGCCGCCGGCCGGCCGGCCGCCACCGCTCGGATGCGATGCTCGGCGGTGCTCCAGGGTATCTGGCCGAGCAGCCACGAGCCCGGCGCGACCGCATCGAAGGGCTCGGCTTCCGCCTCCGGAACGGCCGCAAGATTGATCAGCCGCTCTTCGAGGCAGAAGGGCCGTCCGCCGGCGAAATGCCGGCAGGTAATGTCGATGAGGCGGCCCGAGCCGGGCAGGTCAATCCGTGCCGCATCGCCGGTCGTCACCTTGCGCAGCACGCGCTCGTCGAGACGGTAGGCATAGTCGAGGCCGAGCGATTCAACCTCGAGCCTGACGTCATGGATCTCCATGACGGCCGATTGGACATGCGGAAAGGTGACGTAGCTGCCGGATTTGCGCCGGCGCTCGATCAGGCCGCGCTTGACGAGGTCGCTCAGCGCCTTGTTCACCGTCATCCGCGAGCAGCCATATTGCTCCGTCAGCTCGTGCTCGAACGGTATCCGGTGTCCCGGCGGCCAGAGGCCCGAGAGGATATTCCCCTCGACCTCGTTCAGGATCCTCTGGTGCAGCGACAACTGCTCGGAGCGGTCTCTGTCTTCTGAAGGATGATCGTTGGAAATAGCCGGAACCTCGCTGATGACCAGTCCCGCACCTTAGCCGTTTCCGCCGCCGGCGACAGCCTCGGCCTGGCGATTTTCCACCGGGCTTCGCGCATGCGGCGCGATGACCTAGTAAGAGTAAGGCAACGTTGTCCGCGGACAACTTGACCGACGAGATTGGTGAAAACAGCCGGCCGCACAGCAAAAAGCGGCCCATTTGCTAAGCGTTTGTCATTCGGCAACGAATCGGCGCATAGTATATCTGCGCAGATTCGCTCTTATTGCCGAATTTTGCGCAGTTTTCGGAGATCATCATGTTGCAGCCGAGAGTCCAGAGTGTCGACGAGCAGGAGCACTTGCCCTCCTTGCTGGCGGCCGACGCTCAGGAACTCGCTCATCAGCTGCAGGAACATCAAAGGAAGATCTTCTCTCCGACGGCACAGAAGTCGATGCGGCTCTTCAGCCCGGCGGAGGCCGCCGCCTTCATCGGAATCGGTGAAGGCTACCTGCGCCAGATCGCCTCAGAAGGGCACGGCCCGCAGCCGCTGTCAAACGGCCGGCGCATGTATGCGGTCGAGGATATCGAGCGGATCCGCCGCGTCCTCGACGAGGGCAGCAAGACGGGCAAATACATTCCGCACCGGCGGCCGGGCGAAAAGCTCCAGGTCATCTCGGTGATGAATTTCAAGGGCGGCTCGGGCAAGACGACGACGTCGGCGCATCTGTCGCAATATCTGGCGCTGCGCGGCTATCGCGTGCTGGCGATCGATCTCGACCCGCAGGCATCGCTTTCCGCACTCTTCGGCCACCAGCCCGAACTCGACGTCGGCGAAGCCGAGACGCTTTATGGCGCCATCCGCTACGAGGCCCCTCGCCCGATCGCCGAGGTGGTGCGCTCGACCTATACGACCAATCTGCATCTGATCCCCGGCAATCTCGAATTGATGGAGTTCGAGCACGAAACCCCGAAGGCGATGATCGGCGGCTCCGCCGAGACGCTGTTTTTCGCGCGGATCGGCGAGGTGCTGACGGAAATCGAGAGCTTCTACGATGTCGTCGTCATCGATTGCCCGCCGCAGCTCGGCTTCCTGACGATGTCGGCGCTCTGCGCCGCAACCTCCGTCCTCATAACCGTGCACCCGCAAATGCTCGACGTCATGTCGATGTCCCAGTTCCTGTCGATGACCAGCGAACTCATGGCGGTCGTCGAGAAGGCGGGCGGCCGCACCAGCTATGATTGGATGCGCTATCTCGTCACCCGTTTCGAGCCTAATGACGGTCCGCAGAGCCAGATGACCGGCTTCATGCGGGCGATCTTCGGCAACCGTATGCTGCAGAATGCCATGGTGAAGTCGACCGCGATCTCCGACGCCGGCGTTACGAAGCAGACGCTTTACGAGGTCGAGCGGTCGCAATTCATTCGCGGTACCTATGACCGGGCGATGGATTCCCTTTCGCTCGTCAATGCGGAGATCGAAGAGATGATCCGCAGCGTCTGGGGAAGGAAGTAATCGATGGCCCGCAAGAACCTGATCGGCATCTCCGACAGCCCGGCCGCTCCGCTCGACGCGGAACGGCCGGCGGTCGAGCGACCGATCGCCGGGCTTGCGCCGGGGAAGAGAACCAATGCGCTGGTCGGCGGCATCACGAGGTCGCTCACCAACATCACCCAGAAGGTCGAGCGGGCCGAGGAGCTGGAGCGCCAGCTGGCGCAGGGTCACGCGATCGTCGAGCTCGATCCGGACCTGATCGACGCCTCCTTCGTCGTCGACCGGCTGGGCGTCACGCCGGAAGTGCAGGCCGCGCTGGTCGAGCAGATCCGCGACCATGGACAACAGGTGCCGATCCTGGTGCGGCCGCACCCGGAGGCGGAAAACCGCTATCAGGTCGCCTATGGCCACCGGCGCCTGGCGGCGCTGCGCGAAATCGGCGGCAAGGTGAAAGCCGTCATTCGCGCGCTGAGCGACGAGCAGCTCGTCATTTCGCAAGGGCAGGAGAACAACGCCCGCACGGACCTCTCCTTCATCGAGCGGTCGCTGTTTGCGGCCAGGCTCGAGGACCGCGGCTTTTCGCGGGAGACCATCATGTCAGCGATCGGCGTCGACAAGGCGGCGCTGTCGAAGATGATCACCGTCGTGCGGCGCCTGCCGGTGGAGATCATCGAGGCGATCGGTGCCGCACCCTCCTTCGGGCGGCGGCGCTGGATGGAACTGGCCGATCGGCTTGAAAACAGCGGACGGCGCGCCAAGGCGCTCTCACACATTCGCCAAAGCGTGTTCACGGAAATGGACAGCGACCGGCGCTTCGAAAAGCTCTTCGCGTTGCTCGCCGAAACCAGGACGCGGGCTCGGTCCGAAGCCTGGCTGGCTCCCGACCGGACGCGTCCGGTGCGCATCCGCGATACCGATACGGAAACGACGCTTGCTTTCAGCAAGAAGGCGGCGCCGGGCTTCGCAGAATTCGTGAGGCAGAGGCTCGATGCTCTCTACCTCGAATACCAACAGGAAACAGGAGATTAAGCAGAGCAAAAGAAAAAGGCTTCCGAACGACTAGCGCTGCGGAAACCCTTCTCTCGTGTAGCAACTAGAGATTCCCATTTCCGCGAATCAGTGTCAAGCATTTTTGACGTCGTTTCGGCGAACGGTTTTCTTTTGCCTTGGAAAAGGTGAAGAAAAATGGAGCGTGGGAATGTGACGACGCCTTTCGGGCGCCGGGCGATGACGCTTGGCATGCTCGCAAGGCAGATCGCTGCTGGCGATATTCCGCCGAAGCAGTCGGTCGACAAATGGAAATTGTTTCGCACGGTTTGTGAGGCGAAGGCCGAGATCGGCATCTCGGATCGATCGCTTGCCGTGCTCAATGCTCTCTTGAGCTTCTCTCCCGGTGCCGAACTATCGAGCGAAAACGGCTTGGTCGTGTTTCCCTCGAATGCGCAGCTTTCGCTCCGCGCCCACGGCATGGCCGGTACGACGCTCCGCCGGCATCTCGCCTGCCTAGTCGAAGCCGGGCTGATCGTCCGGCGCGACAGCCCGAACGGCAAGCGCTACGCCCGCAAGAACCGCAATGGCGCGATCGGCGAAGCCTTCGGTTTCGACCTCGCACCGCTGCTTGCCCGGGCCGAAGAATTCAAGGCCGCCGCGGCCAAGCTTGCCGCCGAACAGCAGCATCTCCGGCTCGTTCGTGAGCGCCTGAGCCTCTGCCGGCGCGACATAACCAAGCTGCTCGAACTCAGCCGCGAGATCGGTCCTGACGCTGATCTGGACGCACTCGAGTCCGAGATTCAGCACCTGATCACCGGCCTGCCGCGCAAGGCTCCCGCCGGAGTCGTCGAAGCCATCCTCGAAAAACTCGCAAAACTCCGCGACGATCTGACCAATCGATTGGAAATATTGCTGAATTCGCAAAAAACGGCCGCCAATGATCACCAGAATGGATGGCACAAACAGAATTCAGATCCAGATTCCCAATTTGAATCTGAACCGGGCATGGGAAAAGGCCGGGAGATCAGCTTTACCGCCGACGCCCGCCGAACGGAAAGCGATGGGCGGACGAGAAAACCGGAACAGCGGCGGCGAGATGAGGCCTCTCCCCGACTGCCGGCCAGCCTCGTTCCACCCACCGCCCCTGTCGAACGGCTTTCCCGCCAAATCCCCCTGCCAGCGGTTCTTCAGGCCTGCCCGCAAATTGCCGACTATGCGCCATCCGGCCGCGTGGCGAACTGGAAAGACCTGATTACCGCGGCGATCGTGGTCCGCACCATGCTCGAGGTGAGCGCCGACGCCTATGAGGATGCCTGCTCGGTGCTCGGCTACGAGAATGCCGCGACCGTCATGGCCTGCATTCTCGAAAGAGCCGATCGGATCAACTCACCGGGCGGCTATCTCAGGGATCTCACCCGACGCGCAAGGCAGCAGACCTTTTCGTTGGCACCGATGATCGGCGCCCTGTCCCAGGCAAGCAGGGCGAGTGCGACGATGGCCAGCTAG